>CAYWBD010000102.1:0-4036 GCA_964456315.1 uncultured Thermoflexus sp. | reverse complement strand
TGTCGCGGTGAGCGACTACGCGAAGTACGGCGTCGGCATTTACAAAATTTGGGCGGTGGGGGAACAGGTCGGAGGCGCCGAATGTGAGGGTGAGATCTACGTAAACGTCACAAACAAGAGCCCAATCAGCACGCCCGTTGGGGCCGCCGCCGCCGCAGCTGCGGCCGCGGGAGCGGTGGCTCTAGCCGCGGCATCGTTCGCGGCCTGGCAGCAGGCGCAAGCGGCCAAGGCTGCGGCTAACGATAATTGCTGCTCGATTACGATGTTGCCCGCGCTGCTCCTGACCACGGCCGCGATGACGACCGGAGGCGGCATGAAGCCGGCGGGTGGCGCGACACCGGCAGGCGGCGCGCCGCCGACTCCCACGCCCACCGGTGGCAGTACCCGCAAAAGCATGAAGCCACGGATATCGGTGCTTGGCGTTGGCGGAGGGTTCATCGGCTCTATCGGCGGCCTGATCTACTTACAGCAGTCAGGCTCGGTGTACCCGACGCTGACCACGACCAGCGCCTCCGTCATCGTCGGTCTGGCCTTGGGAATCGGGCTGCCCACCGCGATCAAAATGATGCGCAGTGGCAACAAGTAAGCTCCCGAACCCGAACAAGAAGTAATCTTCCGAGCCCGAACTCGAAAAGGAACGCGCGGAGCGGGGCATGCAAGGTGCCTCGCTCCGCTGCTTTTAGAAGGGACTGACAGTCAGACTGGACGGCGTCCCTTCGCATCGGGCTAGGTTGTGGGCGGGCAGTCGGCGTCTACAGCACCAGAGTCCCCCAACCGGCGATCGTAGACCGGGCTCAACATGGGAATTCACATAGAAGCCCGCAAACTGTCCTGGTGCTCGCGGTTCGCCGAGCGTTTCATCCTGACGTACCAGGCGCGCGTCTCGGCACGGGTCGGGGCGCGCTGCCGCTTCCATCCGTCGTGCTCGGAATATGGCCTTGAGGCCTACCGGCGGCATGGCTTCCTGCGGGCGACGGCGAAGACAGTCTGGCGCGTTATGCGCTGCAACCCGCTAAAAAAGCCCGGAGCCTACGACCCTGTGTAGCGCGGCGACAGTGGATCCGGCGTTAACCTGGTCCGCTCGGACGAACGGCTGTACGCCCTAAAGGCAAAAGGTCCGGACCCGCATGCCGTTCGCCCTGAGCCTGTCGAAGCGCGAAAACGGCCACCTGGCCGACTGATCCGGTGGTGGCGAACCGGCTCCCTGTTCGTGCTTCGACAAGCTCAGCACGAACGGGACGGGGCCGTGCTCAACGCGGTCGCACCTACCCGATCCGGACGAATTTCCTGACGCGCTGGCCGTGGCCCTTCTGACCGATCTCCGCGACGTAGACATCGCCCTTCGAGTCCGCCCAGATACCGTGCGGGGCCTCAGTCACGCCGTTGGGCCCGCCTCGGAAACGGCTCACAAGCTTGCCGTCCAGGCTGAAGATCGACACCCCTGTCGGGCTGCCCTGTTCTGCCACGTAGCAGAGCCGGTCGGGGCCGAAGTACACATCGCCCGGCGACAGGACGTCGGTCCACATAGTGATGAACTTGCCGTCCTGGTCGAATATCTGGATCCGGGAGTTCTCGCGGTCGCAGATGAACACCCGCCCCCGCTGGTCCACTCCGATGTTGTGGAGCAGCGCGAACTCGCCCGGGCCGGCGCCTGACCTGCCCCAGGACTTCTTCAACTCTCCCTTTACTGAGAACCGGTGCACCCGGCGGTTGCCGTAGCCGTCGGAGACGAAGATGTCGCCCTCTTTGCTGATCGCGACGCCCGAGGGCATGTTGAACGGCTTGCCGTTGTCGCCCTTCTGCGATGTGGTCGGGTTGGCGTGCCCGCGGTCGCCGAGCTCCATGAGCAGCTTGCCGTCCTGGGTGCGCTTTTCGACGACGTGCAGCTGCGAATCGGTGAGCCAGATGTTGTCTGATGGGTCGATGAAGATCCCGTGGGGGTCCTTGTACTCGCCTTCGCCCCAGGAGCCGACGAACGCCCCTTTTGCCGTCCAGCAAGTTACAGGGTGCTTGCCGCGGCTGAAGACCCAGACCTGGTCCTTGGAATCAACAGCGACGTCGGAGCAAAGCGTGAACTCCCAGAAGTCGGGCATCGAAGGCCACGAGTCGTCCATTTCATACCGGTAGTCGCCGGTGCCGACGATTGACTTACCGGCCGCGCTGGAGCGCTTCGGGCTGCGAGTTGTCTTGGCGGGCATTCTGGTCTCCTGACTTTTCACTCATTTGGCGCCGCTGCTCAAGCGTCCCGGGGCCGTTTGCGGAAGGCGGGCGCGCAGACGGCGCGAGGTACTATCGAGGCTGGCGCAACGCTAAACTGCCGCCTCAGGCCTGTCAATGACCAACCTCGGAGGGCGCCATCCCAGGCACGATCACCCCTGACACCCGGTCGGCCGTATTGGCCGCCGTGGATGACGCATGGCGTGACATGCGCAAGACGCTCTCAGCCCTCAACGTGGCGGAGATGGACGCCCATGGCGTAGCTGGCGAGTGGTCTGTCGGCGATCTGCTCGGGCACATCACCACGTGGGAGGCGGAGCTCATCAACGTCGTCAGTTCAGGCAGCCAGACTTACTACGCCGATCTCGATGAGTTCAACGCACGGGCAGTACGTGCGAAGGCCCGGCTGACCGACCGGGAGATCCTGGCACAGCTGGAAGAAACTCACCGGGCGCTCAGGGACGCTCTGGCTGCCGCCCCGCCGGCGTACTTCGAGCCGGGCCACCCGGTCAGGAAGTCGATAGACGAAGATACCGTCAACCACTACGTCGAGCACGCCGCCCACATCCGACGTTGGGCACGCCGCGTCGCAGGCCCTGCAAAGGGCGCCTGAACACACCGTCGCAGCCGGGAGGGTGGCCTTGGCCCAGCAGATGACGCACCGCGAAAGAGTCCTCGCAGCCCTGGCAGGAAACGCTGCCGACCGACCGCCTGTTTCCATGTGGCGGCACTACTTCAGCCACGAACGGACGGCAGAAGGCCTGGCAGAGGCGATGCTCGCACACCAAGCGCGTTACGACTGGGATTTCATGAAGGTCAACCCGCGGGCGTCTTATCATGCCGAGCCCTGGGGACTGCGGGTGCGTTACCCAGGCTCAGGCGCTCCTGAGACCAAGGAGACACCGGTCAAGACCGCCCAGGACTGGGGGAACGTCTCTCCTGTTCGGATGAGCCACCCGGTGTTCAAGGAGCAGCTCAGAGCGGTCGAACTGATCGCCGAAGGGCTGGGTGGCAAAGTCCCTTTCTTGGTGACGGTGTTCACCCCTGTTTCGATCGCGGCGCGGCTCTGCGCCTCTGATGAGGCATTCTTGTCCCTCTTGCGAGACAGCCCGCGCTCTGTGACCCCCGCGCTGGAGGCGATCACCGACACGTTCGTGGCGTTCTCGAAAGCCGCGCTGGAACGCGGCGCGAGCGGGCTCTTCTACGCCACGACGGGGTTTGCCACCCGGGACCGGATGTCGCCAGCCGATTTCCGCCGGCTGGTGCGCCCGTGGGACTTGAAGCTGCTGGGCCGGCTCCCGGCGGCCGAGTTCAACTGCCTGCACGTGTGTCGCGACAACAACATGCTCGCGGAGCTTGCGGACTACCCTGTCCACGCCTTCAACTGGGACGCCCAGGGCCCCGGCAACGCGTCGTTGGCGGAGGGCAAGGCGCTGGTCAAGGGCAAGGCCGTCATAGGCGGGATACCCCGGGGCAACGGGCTGTTGGAGGCGTCTCCGGCGCAGATGTTTGGCCTCGTGAAGGGCTTGATGGCCGCCATGGGCACGCGCGGCTGGATGGCCGGCACAGGCTGCACGTACCCGCCGGAAGCACAGGAGGGCAACGTGGCCGCTGTGCGCATGGCAGTCGAGGCGGCGTAGACGCCGGCGTGTAGACTCTGAGTGTGCGTCCGCAGCCCGCGGGCGCTATTAGTTTTGGGCCACTCGGAAACCGTCCGAGCTGGCACTTGCGGGGACTCTGTTGGTCAAGCGCCACCTCAGATCTGTCGGGCTCGACACGCTGGTCTCGTTGTCAAAGCGGCGCGGGATCGTGTTCCAGA
>CAYWBD010000101.1:0-2004 GCA_964456315.1 uncultured Thermoflexus sp. | reverse complement strand
CAGCGCCCGCACTAGCGCCGCTTCGTCCACCACCGGGCCGCGGCAGGTGTTGATCAGGACCGCAGTGGGCTTCATCAGGCGGAACTCGCGGTCAGACATCATGTGCCGGGTCGTCCGTTCCAGGGGCACGTGGAGTGTCACGATGTCCGACGTCGACAGCAGCTCGTCCAGGCCCACACGGCGGGCGCCCGACGCCTGCTCGTATTCAGCCGGGAGCTTCACGACATCGTGGTACAGGACGTCGCACTCCCAGCCCGCGAGGCGCTTGGCCACCCGTGAGCCGATCCTACCGAGGCCGATTATCCCCACGCGTTTGCCCACGAGTGTGTGGAACTCCTCCGGCGCGCCCTTCACCCCGTCCATCCACGTGCCCGCTTTGACGCTGGCGATCTGGACATCAAGCTTGCGGTACACGGCGAACATCAGCCCTACTGCGTGCTCGGCAACCGCCACGGCGTTGGCCCCGCCGTTATTGGCGACGCGCACGCCCATCTCCGCCAGCGCGGTCTTGTCCAGGCGGTCGGTCCCGGCGCTGCCGGTCTGCACCAGGCGCAGGTGCGGCAGGCGCTTGAAAAACTCGATCGGCGGCGTCGGCATGAACCCCGGGTGGATGGCGATGGCGTCCTTGCTTTGCCGCACCAGTTCGTCCACAGGCAGCGACGCGTCCACCAGCTTGAACACCACCGCGCCTGATTCCGCGGCGAGCGCATTGAGGTCCTTCAGCCGGGCGCGAGACGCTTCGTCGTCCCTGGCGAGGTAGACCGCCGCTTTAGGCATCGGACTCTCCTTCTAAGAAATGCTCCAAATCCCCCTTCTCCCAGCGGGAGACTGGCGCACACCGCGGGTGGGCGCGGGTCAGGGAGGAGCGATCTCCAGTCATGCGGACGGCATTCGGAGCATGGCCTGGCCGCTGGAAACGCCGTGGCCCGGCGACCGGCGGATTATACTGTCGAGATCGCGCCGCACGGGCCCGGCGACCACCCTCGGCATTCGTCCCGGCACACCTGAGCGCGGAGGTCAAAAACGGCCTTCGCCTGACACCCCAGGGCCGCCTCTCACTTGAACAGCGTCACCGTCCGGGTCCCGGCGACAACCGCCAACCTGGGGCCCGGCTTCGATTGCATTGGCCTCGCGCTTGACCTCTGGAACGAGGTCACGGTGGAGCGCGCCCCCTTCACCATCCATACGACAGGCGAGGGCGCAGGCGAGCTGCCGTCCGACGGCACCAACCTGCTGGCCGTCGGCGCGACGGCGGCGTTCAAGGCCGCGGGCAAGCCACTGCCGCCGCTCAAGTTCATCTGCCACAACGCGGTGCCACACGGGAGGGGGCTCGGGAGCAGCTCTGCGTCCATAGTTGGCGGGCTGTTGGCCGGCGCGGCGCTTGCAGGACTGGACGCCGGCCTCAGCACCCTCCTGAAGATCGCCGCAGACACCGAGGGCCACCCGGACAACGTCGCGCCTGCCCTCTACGGCGGCTGCTGCATCGGGGTGCACGACGCCGACCAGTGGGTCGTCAGCCAGGTCCCTTTGCCTGAGGGCCTCCACGCTGTCATCTTTGTGCCAGACATGCAGAAGAACACCAACGAGATGCGGGCGCGACTTGCCCCGCAGGTGACACGCGCCGACGCCATCTACAACATCGGCAGGGCGGCGCTGCTGGTAAACGCCCTTGCCACTGGCAGGCTGGAGCTGTTGCGACAGGCCACCCAGGACAGGCTGCACCAGCCGGCGCGCAGCCAGGTGTTCACCGCGCTGAACACGATCATCAAGGCGGCCCTCGCCGCAGGCGCGCACGGCGCGTTCCTGTCAGGCGCAGGCCCGGCGGTGCTGGCGCTGACAACTGGCCGCGAGGTGACCGTGAACTACGAGATGACCGAAGCCGCCCGGCGCCACGGGCTGGCCGGCAGAGTGGTCATCTTGCGGCCGTCCCTCAAAGGGGCCCACGTGACTGCGTCCAGTTGACCACCAAGGCCCGGCAGACCATCGTCCAGAAATACGGCGGCA
>CAYWBD010000100.1:0-4514 GCA_964456315.1 uncultured Thermoflexus sp. | reverse complement strand
TCATGCACAGACGCTCATTCCCGCCCTGTTATCAGGACCCCGGCCCCGGTGCGCGCTAAGATCCACCGCGCCAACACCGCATCGTCCCGCATTTCGTGCGCTGCTCGGGCCAGGCCTGGGTCACACCATGAGGAAATAGTGCGCGCTGGGAATCCGTCCTGGTGGAGATCGAGCCTGCAGGCTGTCTCAGAACGAAATGACGCGGGCCAGACGTTGTCAAGCATCCTGGGTCAAAGTTGAGCGGGACATGAGCGGCGGAAGTTGGCAGGGGCTGGGTCGCGTCAGAGCCGGTCCCCGTGGAGGCTTTTGAGGCGGCTGGCGAGGCTGTCGGTTGACCATCACCCGCCACATGGACCGGAGGTTGGATGCCGTCGCCAGCAGTTCGAACTCCGCCCTCACGTTGGCCAGCCCGCGCAGCAGAAAACGCCGCGCCCCCATCTCCTCCTTGAGAATGCCGAAGACCGGCTCGGGGAGCTCCTTGCGACGCCTGTGGAGGGACCGGGCCTCAGCCGTGGTCATCCATTGACGGTGGTCACGCAACAACTGGTCGCAGGGGCCGATCCAGACCGTGCGTCCCCAGCGGCCGTCCTTCGTGCAGATGCCAAAGGCCGGATAAACGCGGCATACGGCGCCTGAGGCCCGGTAGGTAGGCCCTCGTGTAGCCCGTCCCCTTGTGTCGCCGGAAGCCTCGGAACGGGAGCTGCCGCCCCTGGGGGCAGGTGTAGCTGTCAGTTGCCGGACCATACTCGAACCGGTCCTTGAAGTAGGGGCCCTTCATGTCCTCCCGCTGGCCCCCGGGCATGACGATGGTCTGGCCCCGCTCCGCGCAGGACTTGAGGTTGGGCCCAGAGTGGTAGCCACCGTCGGCCAGGGTGACCCTGACACGTTCGCCGGTCATCTCCTCCGCCTGCTCCAGCATCGGGATGAGTTGGTCATAGTCATCGGCTGCCGTCGCCACGTCAGCTGCCGTGATGAAGAGCCCGGTCCTCCCGGCCCTCGCAGGGTCAAGGGGTGAGACCACCGCCTGGGCGTTGTAGCCGGGCAGTATCCCGTGGCGCCCTTTCATCAACTCGGCGTCCCCATCGGTCAGGTTCACCCGCCGGGCTCCCTCGCGTGAGGCCAGCCGGTCCATGGCGGCACGGACCTGCGCCCGCCGGTCCTCCGCGCGCCTGAGGGACTCCGGCAGGTGCGGCGCAGGACAGTCGGACCCTCCCTCGTTCTGGGCCTCCATCTCGGCGATCGCGGCTTCCGTCCGCTCCAGCAGCCTCCTCAGCCCAGCGGTGTCGTAAGTCCGGTCCCCGGCGGCGTTCCCCTGCACCTTCGTCCCGTCCACCGCCTGCACTGCCAGGTCCACAAGCCCCAGTTCCACGGCCGTCCCGATGGTCTGCTTCAGCAAGGCCCGCATCGCCTGGCGGTGCACCTTGTAGAACCGCCACAGGGTGTTGTGGTCGGGGTGCTGCCAGCCTGTGAGCCACAGGCAGGGGACCTGGTCCCGGCACGCCGCCTCAAGCTTCCGTGATGAGCGCACGCCTGTCGTGAAGCCGTAGAGCCACACGCTCAGCAGCGCCCGTGGGTGGTAGGCCGGCGCGCCAACCTCCTCACCGTCCAGGGCGATCCTCAGTTCTGCCCACACACACTGGTCCAAGTTGTCCACGAAGGTGGCAACGAACCGGGCCGGGTGGTCGTCAAGGAGAAGTTCGTCCAGAGTCGGGGGCAGCAGCCAACCTTGGTCGCGGGTGATCGGACGCCAGGGCATCGGGACTGACCTCCAGGCTCTGCTGCCCGGAGGCTAGATGTCTCCCTGCCTTACGCGAAGGGTTCTGAGACAGGCTGGAGAGTGGGGCTCATGCCTCACCCGTTTCTTTTTTCCACGCGGGTGCCTGCCCCAAGTCCGGGCAGGCAGCCACAGTCATGAGCGCCGCGGGTGTGCCAGGCAGCACGGCCCCCGTCCAGGGGGCAGGACCGGGTGCGACTCCCAGGGCGGCGCTCCAGACACCCGCGACCTTCGGGCCGAAAGACCTCGTGGTGCGTCCCGTGCCGCACTCGGTCGCCCGCCAGGTCTGTGAGGGGCGGCATTACCTGCGCAGCTATCCGGGCGGCGCGCTCATCAGCTTCGGGGTGTTCGTAGGCAGCTGGTTGCTGGGAGTCGCGGTCCTTGGCGTCGGCCCAGCGAACCTGCGCCGCCTGTTCGCAGGCGCCGAGGGGCACGAGGTCGTGTGCCTGGCCCGGCTGTGGCTCGACGACCGCGTCCGCCGCAACGGCGAGAGCCGCGTCCTGGCCGTCATCCTTCGCCACCTGCGCCGCGACCAGGCAGCGATCAAGGCGGGCGTCGCCTACAGCGACCCGGCGCAAGGGCACAGCGGCGCGATTTACCGGGCGGCTGGCTTCCTATATCTCGGCCTCAGCGAGGCCATGCCCCTCTACCGGATGCCGGACGGCACTGTGCACCACAGCCGTTCTCTCAGCCACGCCTGCGGCACCCATAGCCGCCGCCACTTTGCGGCCCACGGCGTGTCCGTGCAGCTCGTGCACCAAGCGCGGAAGCTTGTTTACGCCGCGCTCATCGACCCGTCCTGGCGGGTGCGGCTGACACGGCCCGTCCTCGCGTACCCGAAGCCGGAGGCCAGACCGTGAAGATCATTGACCTCCCGATCAGCGCCATCACGCCTTCGCCCTGGAACTCAAACGAGATGGACGTAGCCATGCGCTCGCGCCTCCTCCGGTCCATCGAGCATTTCGGCATGGTCGTCCCGCTTGTGGTCAGGCGGGCCGGGAAGGGCAGGTACGAGACCGTCGGCGGGGCACAGCGGCTGGCGGTCCTCCAGGGGATGGGCCTGACCACCGCGCCGTGCGTGGTGGTGAAGGCGGACGATGCCGAGGCGAGGCTCTTGAGCCAGGCGCTGAACCGTATCGCAGGCAGCGACAACCTCGGCCTCCGCGCCGAACTCATGCGCGAGGTGCTCAAGGCGCTGCCCGAAGAGGAAGTCCTGGCCATCTTGCCGGAAACCGGCGACAGCCTGCGGGCGCTCTCGTCCCTGGGCAAAGAAGACATCGCGGAACAGCTCCGGGCGTTCGAACGGGGGCAGGCGGCCCGGCTCTGCCATTTCGCAGTGCAACTCACACCCAGCCAGCAGTCAGTCGTGGAACGGGCACTGGGCCATTTCTTGCCGCAGGACTCGCCCAACGAAGGGGGCAACCCGAACAAGCGCGGAGTCGCTCTCTACCACCTTTGCCAGGCCTATCTGAAGCTGCAGGGAGGCCAGGCGTGACCACCGAATCCGGCACCCCTAATACACCGGCGTATATGCAGGCGCCCACATGCCTCATCTGCGGGGGGCGGCTCACGACGCGTCTGGCCAGGGGCCGGAAGTCGGGCAAGCCCTTCGTGATGTTCCGGTGCGGGACCGACGGGAGGCATTTCATCGCCTTCATCAATCACCAGCCCTATAGCCCTATGTCGGGGAGGTCGTAGCCCGCCTGGAGGCAGACCGCCGGACCGAGGAGACGCCGTGAGGGTCGCCGTCTACGCCCGCGTCAGCACGGCCGATAAGGACCAGGACCCAGAGACGCAACTCCTGCCGCTGCGTGAGTTCGTCGCGGCGCAGCCGGGGTGGACCGTCTCGAAAACGTACGTGGACCAGGCGTCGGCTACTGACCTGGCCCACCGCACAGCCTGGCGGGAGCTGCTGGACGACGCCAGCAAGCGGCGCTTCGACCTGGTCCTCGTCTGGAAGATGGACCGGGCCTTCCGCTCGGTGCTGGACGCGGCCAACACGCTGGAGCGCCTGCGGGCATGGGGAGTCGGGCTGCGTTCCTACACGGAGCCTTGGCTCGACACGACTTCGCCCTTCGGCGAAGCCCTCTACTACATCACCGTCGCCTTCGCCCAGCTGGAACGGGGGATCTTGCGCGAGCGCGTCAGGGCCGGAATGGAGCGTGCTCGCCGCCAGGGCCGCCGCATCGGCCGTCCCCCTGTCACAGAGCGCCGGGGTTTCCAGTCGCGATTTGGAGCGGTGTTGGAGCGCATCAGCGACGGCACCCTGTCGAGACGGCGGGCGGCGGTGGAGGTGGGCATCGGCTACGCCACGCTGAAGCGGCTCCTGGACCAGCAGGCAAAGTCCCGGACGGCAGATGGGGCGGCGTGACCAGGTCGCCGCTGTCCGGAGAGCCGTCGCCTCAAGCCCCGGAAAGTGGCCGGCCAGAGGCGTTGACTCCTATACCCCTGCCCATACACTCCGCCGCCACCAGCGGCCCCCTTGAGAGTGAGCACGCAGCCGCCACCGAGGCCTTCCTGGACACGCTGGCAAGGGTCGCACAGGCAGTCGCGGCCCGTCAGCAGAAACCGAAACCTGAGCAGCCATGAGTCAGCGAGCCGTCAGCTACACGCGGGTGAGCACCGCCGACCAGGTGGACGGGCACTCCCTGGCGGCGCAGGAACGGCTGTTCCAGGAGCTTTGCAAGAACCGCGGCTGGACGCCATCCGGCATCTACCGAGAAGAGGGCAAGTCGGCCCA
>CAYWBD010000099.1:0-18084 GCA_964456315.1 uncultured Thermoflexus sp. | reverse complement strand
ACGCCTCGTGCACGACCAACTGTGTGGCCCCCATGGCGAAGGTGCTCAACGACAGCTTCGGCATCGAGCACGCGCTCATGTCCACCATCCACGCCTACACCAACGACCAGCGCATCCTGGACCAGGTGCATGAGGACCTGCGCCGGGCCCGCGCCGCCGCCACCAGCATCATCCCGACCACGACGGGCGCAGCTAAGGCCGTGACGCTGGTCATCCCTGAGCTCAAGGGCAAGATAGACGGCATGGCCTACCGGGTGCCTGTGATCACCGGGTCCGTGACTGACCTGACCGTGACGCTGAAGCGCAAGGCGTCGGCCGGGGAGGTCAACGAGGCGTTCAAGACCGCCGCCGCCGGGCCGCTGAAGGGCATCCTGGGCGTGTCCGACGAGCCGCTGGTGTCTGTGGACTACATCGGGAACCCCAACTCCTGCACCATAGACGCGCTCTCGACGGCATCGCTCGACGGCGGGTTCGTCAAGGTCGTCGGCTGGTACGACAACGAGTGGGGCTACTCCTGCCGCACCGCAGACCTGGCCGCGTTCATGGCGGCGCGGGGTGTGTAAAACCAGCGCAGAAGAAATATCGAGGCGTACGAAGGTCCACGTTCTGGCAACGAACGAACCGGACCGAGATAAATGGGACAGTCTGTTCAGACAAAGAAGAACGTAACCTGCGTTGTCTGCCGGCAAGGCCAGATGAAGCGCGGCAAGACGACCGTCACCCTGAACCGTGGGCGGACCACAGTCGTGTTCAAGAATGTGCCCGCCTACATCTGCGACACCTGCGGTGACTACGAGGTACACGAGGCAGTAGCCGACAAGCTGTTGAAGCGAGCAGAGGCCGCGGTAAAGAACGGCGCGGAGGTCGAGATCCTCCAGTACGCCGCCTGAAGCAGTGGCCCAACCGAGTCAGTAAGTAGTCGAGGTCCCGGGACCTCGAGCGGCGGACCTGGCGGCGTTTATGACGGCGCGGGGGTGTAGGGGGATTCGAGAAGCCCGCAACGAATCACGGTTCGCCACCCGCTCGCGAACTTAGGTAGGTCTGCATCGCCACGCCTACTTTGGTCGCTAACGCCAATAATTCGTCATAGGTGGTCATCTCGCCAATCTTCGACCAAAAGTCCCTGCCGATCAGGAAGTCCTGGTTGGCCTGAAGGAATTGGTTAGCATAGTTCCACGTGTACGGACTTCGGTCACCAAACGGATTGTAGGCGGTTGCAGCGAATGCTTCGGCTCGATGCGCGTAGCGTAACGCGGAAATCAAAAGTATCTGCCGCTTCATCGCCACGGACGTATCTTTGTTGGGCTGTGTCGTCTTGATCTCAAAATATAGTTCGGTGCCTTGCGTCGTTTCAACAAACAGGTCTGATCTTGTCTGGGCTGATGAACCTCCTGCCCCCTGTACCGCGAGAACCTCACCGATGTCTTTTCGTCTATCAGGCAGTCGCTTCATAGGCGTGCCATGGTCCATATCGGCAAGCACCGCTTGGATATGGGCCTCGGCCGCAGTGCGTATGGAACCCTTCACGAGGTAGTTCTTTTCGGCCCGGACATGGTATGCGGTTGCTACTAAACGAGCGATTTCCTGAAACCAACTGCCACTTCTAGTCGAGAAAGATCTTTCCGAGAGGGTGCTCCACGTCACGAACGGCACCGGCATCAGTCGGGCGTGAAACGGCTTGAGAACCGCTCCGTTACCCGTCTGGAGATTTTCGTCAATGTAACGCTGGCACTCAGCGGCCAGGAATTCGCGGATAGCCTCAGAGGTGGAATAAGGCAGCATGTTGAGTTGGGTTTGGGGCTAGGCCGATGAAGCCGAGTAGGCGCGCCGCCGCTCGAACAGCCGTTGTTGGCCGGCCGGTTTCTTCGCCTCAGCGACGGCGGCGATGGCTCGGCCCACCGCCTCTCCAAGCCCGACTGGCACCGCATTACCGATCTGTCGGTACTTCTCCGCCGTGCTCCCAGCGAACCGGTAGTCCTGCGGGAACTGCTGGATGGCGGCGTACTCCTGCACGCTCAGCGGCCGGGTCTCGTCGGGGTGGCACAGACAGGTGCTCTTCTGGACTGGACTGGTCGGCAAAGTAGGGCTGGGCTTCTCCCACGAAAGGCGCCGGTAAAACCCGACCTTCCCGCCGCCAGCGTCCCATGCGCCGCCCATGATGTCCTTCGTATATTCGACGCCGAACTCCGGGTGGTCCCTGAACCAGCGCCAGTTCCTACCCGGCGGGACCAGCCGCATGATGTCTGCCCGGTCCTTCGTGTACGGGGTGAACTCGGGGGCATGGCCGTTCAACTGGCCGCGAATAGCCGACAGCGTCACCGTCGCTTCGCGGTGCGTCGCCGGCATCAGCTTTTCCAGCTCAGCCGTCTTGAACTCGTGGTCGCGGCTCCCCAGGATGATGACCCGGTGGCGGTTCTGCGGCACACCATAGTCGGCTGCGTCCACCAGCCCGAATACAGTCTGGTACTTCAGCTTTTCCTCGAACTCGGCCCTGATAATCGTGAACGCCGAGCCAGGCTCCTCGTCCGGAGCAAGGGGCGGGTTGCCGTTGCCGCGGAGCACAAGCGGCCGGTGTCTGACCGCGGCCGACAGGAGGCCACGCACGTTCTCCATGATGAAGAACCTCGGCTGCGCAGCTTCAATTACAGCCGAGAAGTCCCTGAAAAGCGACCCGCGCGGGTCGCCAATGGATAACCTGTGGCCGGCAGTACTGAAGCTCTGGCAAGGCGGCCCGCCAGCGACTAACTCGGCCTCGCCCCTATTGAGTCCGGCACGTGAGACCACATCGACGGCCTTGAAGGCACGTATGTCGTCCAGTATGGGAAACTCCGGGTCTCGAAACGACCGCCGGTTGAGCTCAAGGGTCTCCCTTGCCCACCGGTCGATCTCGACCGCGATGCGGGTCGTGAACCCCGCGGCCTCAAGGCCCAGGTCGAGACCCCCGGCTCCGGTGAACAGGGAGATCATCGGCCTTTTGCCAGTAGTTCTCTTGGTGGACATCCGCTCGCTCAAGTAGGCCCCCGTGTGAGCGATCTCTGAAGAAGGGACAATGCTGGCGGGAAGGATACCAACTGCCCACCTCAGCCACAGCCTCCCTGGCACGGGGCGCTGGCGGGATGGATGGTCGATGACTGCTGGCGTCGGCCCAAAGCGGCACAGGCCACCGCCGGATCCGCGGACGTGGACGGCTGTCCGCAGAAAGCTGCTGGCCTGGGGACGGGCCAACTACCGCGCCTTCACATGGCGCGCGGCGGGAGCGACCGCGTACGAAGTCGCCGTCGCCGAAGTGCTCCTCAGGAGGACCACCGCGACGGCCGCTGCGCGGCTGTACCCGTCATTCATCAGCAAGTTCCCTGACTGGCCGAGCCTTGCCGCCGCGCCTGAGAAACGGCTCGCCAGGGCCATCAAGATAGTAGGCCTCTCAAACCAGCGGGCCCGCGACCTCAAGAGCCTCGCGATCGCCGTCGTCCGCAACGGGGGGCAGTTGCCAGATTCTTTGGACGCGCTGCTGACGCTCCCCGGCCTCGGGCCATACTCAGCCCGCGCTGTCCTCTCGATAGCCTTTGGTAATCGTGCCGCGATAGTCGACTCGAACGTCGCCCGCGTACTCAGTCGGCTGGCCTCGCCTGCGCTTGACTCTGCGTCGCCAAAACAACTCCAGATCGTCGCGGACGCCCTCGTCGCGCCCCGCGCCCACCGGGCGTTCAACCTCGCCCTGCTGGACCTGGCGGCCGCGGTGTGCCGGTACGGCCGCCCGCGCTGCGACCGCTGCCCGTTGACAGCCCACTGCGCCTTTTTCAAGGCAGCCGCCGAATCTAAGCCGCCGGGTAAGGCGTCAGCGCCCACCGGAAAGTCGACGGCCAGCCCGGCATCGGGGGCCGCCGGGAAGCGACCGTAGTTGTGCGGGAGCGACCGGCGACGTGAATGTGCGGCTGGCTGCGTGCAGGGGCGTCTGGCTACGTGCAGGGGCGACTGGCTCTACACTTAACTCCGCACACTACTCCGTGTGATACAATGTGTAGCTTATCGTGTGGAGGTCTGCTCGTGCCCACGAACCTCGCTCTCGATGACGCGCTTATCGAAGAAGCTCGCGTCCTGGGCAAGCACAAGACCAAGAGGGGCGCCGTGACGGCCGCTCTCGAAGAGTACGTACGGCGGCTCAAACAACTCAAGATCCGTGAAGAGTACGGAAAATACGAGTTCCGTCCTGAGTACGACTACAAGGCTGCCCGCAGAAGCAGGACGCGGTGATGGCGGTCCTTGTAGACACGCCGGTCTGGTCACTGGTGTTCCGGCGGAGCCCTGCCAACCTCAATGAGGCGGAACGCCTGGTCGTGGCGGAGTTTGATTCCCTGATCGCTCATGGTCAGGCCCGCCTGCCCGGCATGGTGAGGCTTGAGGTGCTTTCCGGCCTTAGGGACCGCGCCCGCTTCGTACGGCTCCGGTCGAGACTGAGAGCGTTCGAGGACCTGGCGCTGACCGTGGAGGACTACGAGACCGGGGCGTTGTTCACCAACCGGTGTCTGGACGCAGGAGTGGCTCCGACCGACATAGACATGCTCCTGTGCGCACTCGCCGCGCGGCTTGAGCTGGAGATCATGACGCTGGACCAGGATTTCGAGCGGTACGCCCAGGTCCTCCAACTGCGCCTGTACCGCGCGGGCGGCTGAGCCGCCAGGCGGCGCAACTCTGCCTGGGGCTGCCACTCCCGTCGGTCCCCCTGTCAGCGAGTTATACTTGCAGCAAGTTCCAGCTTTCTGGAGAGTTGTGGCGCGGGTTCGGTGTCGCGGCCACAGCCCGTCAGGACCGGCAGAACGGCCCTGCGGCAGACGTCATATCGTGGAGAAAAGCCGATGGCTGCCTCGCGTTCATCCAAGTCTGAGTCCAAAGGCGGCGGGGTCCTCAACGCCCGCGGCCGCACCACTGCTGCCCGCTCCGTCAACGGCCACGCCGCCAACGGGAAAGTCGCAACCAGCCCCCACGGCTCACAGTGGCGCAACATCGCCAAGCCGGAAGTCGGCGACTGGCGTGTCAAGTCCGGCCTGGCCCAGATGCTCAAAGGCGGCGTCATCATGGACGTCGTCACGGCCGACCACGCACGCATCGCAGAAGACGCCGGCGCGGTCTCCGTCATGGCCCTGGAGCGCGTGCCCTCCGACATCCGCAAGGACGGCGGCGTCGCACGCATGTCGGACCCCGGTCTCATCGAGTCCATCATGCGCGCTGTGACCATACCGGTCATGGCCAAGGCCCGCATCGGCCACTTCGCTGAGGCGCAGGTCCTCCAGGCGCTCGGCGTCGACTACTGCGACGAGTCCGAGGTCCTCACCCCTGCCGACAACGAGTTCCACATCAACAAGTGGGACTTCGGCATGCCATTTGTCTGCGGCTGCACCAACCTCGGCGAGGCGCTGCGCCGCATCGGCGAGGGCGCGGCGATGATCCGCACCAAGGGCGAGGCCGGCACCGGCGACGTCGTGCAGGCTGTCACCCACGCCCGCTCTGTATTGGGCGAGATCCGCAAAATCCAGAACATGCCCGAGCAGGAGCTCATGACCGAGGCCAAGAAGCTCGGCGCTCCCTACGAGCTCGTGTACGAGGTTCACAAGACGGGCAAGCTGCCCGTGGTCAACTTCGCGGCCGGTGGCGTGGCCACGCCCGCCGACGCTGCGCTCCTTATGCAGATCGGCGTCCAGGGCATCTTTGTAGGATCTGGCATCTTCAAGTCGGAGACCCCGTCGAAGATGGCCGTGGCGATAGTCCGGGCGACCACGCACTACAACGACCCCGACGAAGTGGCACGCGTGTCCCTGGGCCTGGGCCCGGCCATGCGCGGGACCGCTGTCTCGTCGTTGGACACGTCGCAGCGGCTGGAGAAGCGCGGCTGGTAGCCCAGACCTCCGGCCCAGTGCAGCGGCCACAGATCGGCGTCCTCGCCCTCCAGGGCGACTTCAGCGAGCACATACGCGTCCTTGAAAAGATGGGCGTGGATGTGCGCGAGGTGCGCAAGCTCAGTCAGCTGGAGGGCCTGGACGGCCTGATCATCCCTGGCGGCGAGAGCACGGCGATCATCAAGCTCATGGACGCCTACGGCTGGCGCCGGGGCCTGCCCGAGGCCGTCGCCGGTGGCCTGGCCGTGTGGGGCACGTGCGCCGGCATGATCGTGATCGCGCGAAAGCTGGTGGACCCCTACCCTGCGCCGCTCGGCCTGCTGGACATCGAAGTCGCCCGCAACTGGTTCGGCAGGCAGGTGGACAGCTTCGAGGAGGATCTAAACTTCACCGGCCTGACCGGAGGCCGCTTCCACGCGGTGTTCATCCGGGCGCCAGTCGTCACCGCGACCGGCGACGGCGTCGAGGTCCTGGCACGTGTCTCCGACGGGCCCGCGGTGGCCGTCCGCAAGGGCCGGCTCATGGGAACGGCGTTTCACCCGGAGCTAACGGGCGACGACCGTGTCCACAGGTACTTCGTGGAGATGGCCAGCGGCGCGGAGCGAAGGCCAGGCCTTGAAGCCGGACGCGCACGGCCAACAACGGGCAGCGTCGTCCGAAGGCAATTACGCGGGAAAAGCTGAATGTTCCGCCACCTCCACCCGACAGACTCGACTCGGCTCCTGGCGTTCTCGCAGGCTGCGGGTCGGGCAGAAGCCTTCGCCCTACAACAGGCAATCCAGCCCCGGGCCCGGTCCTTCTCAGCCGTAAAGTACGCGGGCATCGCATTCTCACCACGTGCCTGGCAGTCGTGCTGGCTGTGGACAGATGGGTCGCGCATCAACGCCCTGCTACGGGCGGGCCCGCGCTCCGGGCGGCTTGCCTGGGAAGTGCGTGAGCTCTTCTTGAACCGCAGCTCGGTGTATGAATGCGCCGAGGTCCTAGAAGACGTGGCCGTCCCGGCGGGCAAGGCCGGCGCAGCGCGGCTCTTTCTGCGGTTGCCGCAGGGCAGCCCCGTGTTCGACCAGGCACGGCGCGCCGGGTACGCGCCCAGCATCTCTGAAACGCTTTACCGGACTTCGTCGGCTGCCGACGCCCTGGACCGGCTGGGCAGGCCCGGCGCGCCACCCGGCCTGCGGCCCCAGTCTGACGCGGATGCCAATGGGCTGTTCCGCCTTTACTGCTCGGTCACCCCGGTGGAGGCCAGGATGGGATGCGGGCAGACCATGGCCGAGTGGCAGGACGCGGCCGAAAAGCCGACTGCCCGGGCCCGAGACTTTGTTGTGGCAGACGGGGCGGAGCACATTTCCGCCTCGGTCAATACAGGAGATGTTGGCGGCGACCGCTACTTCGCGGTGGAGTGGGCAAGAGACTACGCCACCGACCCCGCAGGCCTTGTCGGTGCCGCCCTCTCCGGCGCACGCGCAGGGGCAGTCGCGCTCGTGCCATCTCACCAGCAAGGCCTCGCGGCCCTGCTCGAAGATGCCGGGTTTGAGCCCGTATGCTCATACGACCTGATGGCGAAGGTCCTGGCAGTGCCGGTACGAGAATCGAGGCGCGCGGTCGCCGCCGTGGGATGACGGCAGGCGGCGTCGGACTTCCGCCACGGTAGGTTGAAGAACATCGGAATGCCAGGGCTGGACGGAGCGCCTGGCAAGGCAGATAGGACACGCAGGAGAAGTAAAACCTGGTACCAGCAACTGAACGCATAGTCGACAACCTGGAAGTCTTCATCGCCATGCTCCCGGTCCGGGTCCAGCAGGCCCTTGGGGAGCGGGGGAACGTGGACGAGCTGATCGAGGTCGTCATGGACCTTGGTAGGCCCCCGGAGGCCCGGTTCCCGGACGGGCAGTTCCGCCTCACTGACGAAGAGGTGACCGTCGCCGACATCACCGGCGTCATCGGCCGGCTGGGCCAGTTCGGCGATGACAACCGGGCAGGCATCACCCGCACCCTGCACCGCATATCTGTCATCCGCAACCGGGCCGGTGATCCCATCGGCCTGACCTGCCGCGTGGGCCGCGCCGTCTTCGGCAGCGTCAAGATGATCGAGGACCTGGTCATGACGCAAGATAGTGTGCTGCTCCTTGGCCGGCCCGGGGTCGGCAAGACGACCGTCCTGCGCGAGGTGGCGCGCGTGCTGGCCGACGATGCCGCCAAGCGCGTGGTGATCGTGGACACCTCAAACGAGATCGCCGGCGACGGGGACGTCCCCCACCCCGCAATTGGCAACGCCCGCCGGCTCCAGGTGCCGCGGTCTGAGCTCCAGCACAAGGTGATGATCGAGGCCGTCGAAAACCACACCCCTGAGGTCATCATCATTGACGAGATGAGCACGGAGCTGGAGGCCATCGCCGCCCGCACCATCGCAGAACGGGGCGTCCAGCTCATCGCCACCGCTCACGGCAACACGCTGGACAACCTGATCAGCAACCCCAGCCTGTCAGACCTGGTAGGCGGCACGCAGACCGTGACTCTTGGCGACCTGGAAGCCCGGCGGCGCGGGACTCAGAAGACTGTGCTCGAACGCAAGCACGAGCCTACGTTCGATATCGTGATCGAGATCAGGGAGCGAAACCACATGGCCGTCCACCGTGAGGTCGGGACGGTCGTGGACCTGCTCCTGCGCGGCTACCCGCCTGCCCGCGAGGCCCGCTGGATGGACCCTGACGGGACCGTCCACTCCCGCATCGAAGAACCGGCCGATGTCGCGACCGAGATACGGCCCCCCGCGTTTGAACTGCGCGAGGTCCAGCGGTCAGGCAGCGGCGGCCGCAGGTGGGGCCGCAGCAACCCCGGGCGGGAGGCGCCCCAGGCTCGGCACGCCGCCCCGGCCGCTGACATCGGTCGCGCCCTCGCCACGCCTGAACCGGTTGCCGCGGCAACTGCCGGCGCCGCCCCGGTGCGCGTGCACCCGTTTGGCATCCCCCGCACAACGCTCCAGGAGGCCATCGACCTCCTCGGCGCACGGGCTGAAGTCACCCCGACAGCGGAGGGCGCAGACCTCTTCCTGACGACGAAGTCGCACTACAACCGCCGGCCCACGGAGGTCCGCGAAGCAGAGCGACAGGGCGTGCCGGTGTACGTGTTGCGCCGTGGCACGTCAGAGCAGGTCACGGAGTTCTTGCAGCGCTACAGCCAGCGACGCAGCCCCGCCCGCGCGCCCCAACGTGGCCCGGCGGGCGCGGGCAGTGAAGCAAACGCCTACCCCGAGACGGCAGAGGCTGAACCGCAAGGGGAGGTCCGCGAGGCGATCCAGGAGACCGAAGGTGCAATCCAGCGCGTGCTATCGGGCGAGCGCCGGATCGCGTTGGCGCCACAGTCTGCGTTTATCCGCCGCCTCCAGCACGGCCTGGCGGCAAAGTACAATCTGGGCTCTGCCAGCAACGGCCGCGAGCCCGGCCGCCGCGTTGTCATCAGGCGTCCAAGGCGGTAAGACGCGGCCTTGCGGGGCCCTTGCCGGAAGGCCGGGCGTGCTCCATGACCCTGGCTCGGACAACCTCTCCCCTGTTCATCTCATTTGAAGGCGCTGACGGCGCAGGGAAATCTACGCAGGCCGCGCTGCTTTCGGAGAGGCTCAAGGCGTCGGGAGTACGCGTGCTGTCCGTGCGAGAGCCTGGCGGCACGCCGGTCGGCGAGGTGCTCCGGAACGCGCTGAAGAGCGGCGGCGACATCTCAAGCCGGACTGAGCTGCTCCTCTTCGAGGCGGCGCGGGCGGAGCTTGTTGAAAAAGTCATCGGGCCCGCGCTGGCCGGCGGCGGCGTTGTCATCGCGGACCGCTTCGCCGACTCATCGGTCGCCTACCAGGCCCATGGCCGCGGGCTCCGCACAGCCGACGTGGCCCGCCTGAACCGGTTCGCCACCGGCGGGCTCGTCCCGGACATTACGTTCCTCCTCGACCTGCCGGTTGAGCGGGCGTCCGAGCGGGCTGCCGGGCGAGACCAGGGGCCGGGAAGTTCGCGGCGCCGGTTTGAGGCCGAGCCAGCCACCTTCCACCGCAAGGTGATCAGCGGCTACCGCCGCATGGCCCGGGCCGCGCCGGAACGGTGGGTCACGATAGACGCCACTCGCCCGACCGACCAGGTCGCCGACGAGATATGGGCCCACGTGAGACGCAGGCTATCTCTGGACTGACAGACCTCCACGCTGACCAGTCGGATCAGTCTTGTCCCTGCTCCAGGCCGAGGTCCTCGTAGATCGCCGCGACCAGGCGCTTCACGCGGCGGTCGTGGCGGGCCTCGCCGGGCAGGCCGTTGAAAATGACTGCGACCACCAGCCCGTGCTCCGGGTCCGCGAACCCCACCGACGACTGCGCTCCGCCGTGCCCGAACGTCCGCTCTGATGCGTCCGCGCCGTACCCGTAGGGCACGCCCGGCCCATACTTCTTAGAGTCCAGGATCACCCCCAGCCCCCAGTCCATGACGTGCTTGAACGTCTCGTCGTAGATGCCGACGCGCTGTGGCCGGGTGATATCGGCGACCGAGCCACCGCTCAACAGACGCAGGGTCCCGGTTTGACCGCCGGCAAGCAGCATCTCGTAGATGCGGCCCAGGTCATGCGCCGGCCCCCGCAGAGTGCTGCCAGGCCTGCACACCGGGCCCGTAGTCGGGTCTGAGTACGCCGGGTGGACAGCGCGCTGCCCGCCCTCGGTCAGGTGCAGCTCCGCCCAGCGGTCGCCGTAACGGGCCGCCAGTCCTGGCGTGCCCACGGCCCAGGAATCGGCCATGTCCAGCGGCAAGAAGATCTCGGCCCGCACGTAGTCCTCGTACGGCGCTCCCGTGCGCCGGCGGACCACTTCGCCCAGGACGACCCACCCGGAGTTGGGGTGATACCCCGCCTTTTGGCCTGGGACCCATCCTGCTTCCTGCTCCGCCGCGCAGACGCCGTCGACCCTTTGCTGCCAGGTCGGCAACAGCGTGGCAGGCTCGGCGCCCCGGAACCCGCCTGTATGGGTCAGCACGTTACGGACCGTAACCGCGTCTTTGCCGTTCTGGGCGAACTCGGGGACGTAGTCTGCCACCGGGCGGTCGTATGCGACCAGCCCCCGCTCGACAAGCTGCGCAATGGCCACTGCGGCCACTGGCTTGCCCGCAGACAGCCAGCGCATGACAGTGTCCGGTCGCATCGGCACGCCAGCGCGCGCCTCCCCGACAGCCACGTCTGCAATGACCTCTCCCCGCAGCGAGACATACAGCTGCGCGCCGATGTGCAGGCCATCGTCGATGCCCTGGAGCAGGCGTGCGCTGGTTTTGGGCAGCCGGTCGTGCATGGCGGAGATGGGTCAAACAGGCGTTCGCGCTGATCATCGGAGCGCTTCGTTTCGGCAAGCGCCCCAGAATCAGGCGTTCGCGCTGATCATCGGAGCGCTTCGTTTCGGCAAGCGCCCCAGAATGTGGCTGTCGAAGATCATAGCTGCGTCGCCCGTGGTGGGCTCGGGCCCAAGTAGCAGCCACGGCGACTTTGACTGGCCTCGCTCGACGGGGCTACGCTGTCGAGGCCAAGCACCCCGCCGGGGCGCGCCGCGGCCTCTTCGCTCGGCGGCACCGGCCCCCAGGAGGAAACACACAGTGCGCAAGAACACCCTGAAGCAAAAGCTGGCCCAGGGCAAGGACACATTCGGCCCGTTCGTCGGCATGCCGTCACCGGCGATGACGGAGATGATGGGCTGGCTGGGGTTTGACTTCGTCATAATCGACTGCGAGCACGGCGTCATCGACTACGAGTCCGCCGAGAACATGGTCCGCGCCGCGGACCTTTCAGGCGCCACGCCGGTCGTCCGCATCGGCCTCAACATGCAACAGCACATTGCCCGCTTCCTGGAGGCCGGGGCACAAGGCGTCCTGATTCCGTTCATCAACACTGCCCGTGACGGCAAGGCAGTGGTGGACGCAGTAAAGTTCCCGCCGGCTGGCAAGAGGGGGAATTTCACCGGCCGCAGCGCGATGTACGGCGTGGAGTCAATGGCCGACTACGTCAAGACGTCAAACGAGGAGACGTTTGTTGGTCTGCAGATCGAGACGCCCGAGGCCGTGGCGAACCAGGACGAGATCATCGCGGTCCAGGGCGCGGACCTGATCTTTCTGGGGCCCGGCGACCTGTCTTTGAACATGGGCTTCCCCGGCCAGGCTATGCACCCGAAGGTTATCGAGATCATCGAGAAGTTGACCCCGAAGATACTGAAGTCGGGCAAGCACGTCGGCACGATCACCGACCCGACGCAGACGAAGCGCTGGCACGACATCGGCATCCGCTGGCACGTGACGAGCACCAACAGGTTCCTGATGCAGGGCGCCCGCGCTTACACGGACGCCTGCAAGAAGGCGCTGGGCGGCTAGTGCAGTCCGACCCGGCCACTCAGGAACAGAGGCCCCGGTCCAGTCAGGTCCGGCGGCGCGTCCGCCAGGTCGCCGCCATCACGGCGTTGCTGGCGGTCATCTTCCTGGTCGCTGACCTTGCCGCCGGGTGCTACTACGCGATCAAGATCAACTCTGATGGGTTTCGGGTAAACAACGACCCCCCGGAGTTGGACCTGACCGTCGAGACGGCCGGCGAGGACCGGATCACCCTCCGCCACTCGGGGGACGGGTCTGACCTGGAGCATCCGTCGGTCTGGGGCGTTGAGACGCCGACTGGGTACGGGCGCGTTGGGCGCGTGGTGGAGGTCGGCGATACCACGGTCACGCGCGAGTACGCGCTGCTGGAAGGCACCGTGACCGCGGGCCAAAAGGCCCGGCTCGACCGGTATGCGTTCGCAGGCGACCCCCTGCACGGGCGCGGGCTCGCGTTCGAGGAGGTCGCCTACGACTCGCCTCTCGGCCCCATGCCCGCCTGGTATGTGCCGGGCCGCACAAACACCTGGGTGATCCTCGTGCACGGCATGGGCGCCCGCCGAGCGCAGGCGCTCAGGGCTCTCGGACCTGTCGTGGAGTCGGGCGCGCACTCGATGGTGGTCGCCTATCGGAACGATGCAGGGTCGCCTGCTGACCCGTCCCGGAAGTACCAGTACGGCCGCACGGAGTGGCAGGATGTCGAGGCCGCAGCCCACTACGCCAGGAACCACGGCGCAAGCAGGATCGTTGTGGCCGGGTTTAGCATGGGCGGCTCAATCACGATGAGCTTTATGCGGAACTCGGCGCTGGCCCCCGAAGTGAGCGGAATAATCCTGGACGCGCCGATGCTCGATTTCAGCGCGACGGTCGACTTCGCCGGGCGCGAGCGTGGCCTGCCCGGGTTCCTGACCTGGACGGCCAAGCGCATGGTCGGCCTGCGTTACGGTGTGGCGTGGGACGAGATGGACTACCTCCGGGACGCGGATGGGCTGACGGTCCCTGTGCTGCTCATCCACGGGGAGCCGGATGAGAAGGTGCCCATCAGCACAAGCCGCGCGCTGGCGGCGAAGCTGCCGGACAGCGTCCAGCTAGAGGTGTTCCCTGACGCCCAGCACGTGGGCGCGTGGAACTCCGAGCCGGAACGTTACGAGCGGCTCGTCAGGGGGTTCCTCGACCGCGCGGCGCGGTAGGGCGGGGCTGGCGGAAGGCGATCGGCTGGTGGCTGCGCGACATCCGTCGGCAGCGAACGAGTGTCAGCGGTACCGAACACCTAAGGCCTCGGAGGTTGGACTTGAAGTAGCGGTTCCCCCAGGCCGTTGTTGAGACAACCGACCGCGTGACGAACGCAAGGGCGCGGAGATAAGATCAGAGCCGACCGGATCGCGAGTGCTGCGTTCACTATGGTTCAGTTCAGAGATATCGTTGTCGATTGGACAAGACTCCATCCAGGCCATCCGCTCTGGGGAGAAGCTGCTTGTCTATATGTTTACCTCCCTCCCCGCAAGACTCAGATTCTCTACATAGGGAAAGCGGACTACCAGACTGTGAGCGAGCGACTGTACGACCCCGGGAAGTACGAACTATTTGAGTACCTAGAGCGCAGAACGGGCAGCCGCAGGGTGGACGTCCTCCACGGAGAACTCATCTTGGAAGACGGAAGGCGACGTTCGAGCGCTCTCCTTTCTGATGTAGAGACCCTGCTGATAAACCGATTGCAGCCTCCAGGAAACATAGCCGCCAAATTCAGTCGAATAAGCCGTCCGGGGATGGCTGTTACCTGCGTCGGAGACTGGCCGGTCGCGCGGCGGAGATTCATGGATAACGGGTGACCGAGCCGGGAACTTAGATGCCCTCTCGAGGTGATCGCTTTGGACCGTTTATTGAATGCGGCGGCGCGAATCTCTGAGTCGGAGACGATTTCGGACGATGCTCGCATGGCGTTTGACGGCGAGCTCATGCAGGCTGTACCAGCTCGACGGGGTTGCCCGACGGGTCTTCAACCACGACCTGCTTCCCGCCCGGCCCGGTGACCATGTCGCTGCGTGACCGGACCCCGGCCGCGCTGAGCGCAGCCACCGTCGCGGCGATGTCCTCCACCTGGACCACGAACCTGTTCCAGCCTCCCGGCGCGGGCTGGCGGCCGTCAATCATTGGCCTCGCGGCTGAACTGCCCGGTCCGCTGAGCCACAGCGTCAGGTCGCCGCGGGAGACCATCGCAAACGGCGGCCCCATGCGCCGCTTCAGCGTGAACCCGAGGTGGTCCACGTAGAACTTCACCGCGGCATCCACGTCGTTGACCAGGTACCGTACCTCTGCTATCCGCATGCTCCCGTAACAGGCCGCTTCTCGAAAACTACGTCACCGCGAACGGCGCATCCCTTGCCAGTCCCGGAGCACAGTGGCGTCGTGCTCAAACGCCAGCTCGGGGAGCTTAATCAGGGGAAAGGCGCCCGCCTCCAGCGCCTCGTCCCCGGCGGTCAGCGCACCCCCCGTGACCTCGGCGTGGTAGACGCTCAGGACGACCGCGCTGCCCGGCGTCGAGTAAAGTCCGACCAGCCATTCCACCTTTACATGCAGCCCTGTTTCCTCCAGCACCTCCCGCTCGGCGGCTCGCTCCACCTGCTCCCCGCGGTTCACGTAGCCCGACGGGAAGCTCCACTTGCCGTAGGCTGGCTCTATTGCCCTGCGCACGAGCACGATGCCGCCGTCCAGAGGGATGATCGCCGCTGCCGAAAGCTTGGGGTCGAGGTAGGCGACGCGGCCGCAGCCCGCGCACCTGGGCGGCCCGGCCTCGCTCGGGGCCAGACGGGCGCCGCAGCGCGAGCAGTACTCATCGTGGGTCATGGACTCAACCTTGGCGGCCGCAACGTCGTGTAGTTCTGAGTCCCGACATGTCCCGACGAAGCCGGGAGGAGTCGGGACGAAGAATCTCTTTCGCAATCTGCTTCCAACGGGAGAGATACTTCCGGTCGTTCCGGTTGCATCGGGAGTGCGTTCAGAATGACAGGGACGGCGGTGCGCTCATGTCCGAACCTACCAGAGGGCCCGAGGCATCGCAACGGAAGCGCTCAGTGTTCAAACACCTGATCTCCAACGCAATGCGGGACCCAGCGGTCAAAGCCGCGCTGGCGCTCTCGTGGCGCGGCCGTGGCAAGCTGGCCTGCCGGCTCGCCAGCGACAAGCGCGTGCCAATCGTGCCTAAGCTGATCATCTCCCTCCTTGTGCTCTACCTGGCATCACCGATCGACCTCGTACCTGACTTCATCCCGGTGCTCGGCCAGATCGACGACCTGCTGGTCATCCTGCTCGCAGCCTGGGCGTTCATGAAGCTGGCGCCGCCGGGCATCGTCGCAGACATCGCCGAAGGGCTTGCTGCGGAGGGGTACGCCCGGCCACCCGAGCGAGACTAACCCGCAGTGCTAGACTCCGGCCGCACGCCGCTGACAGGAGGGCAGACATGGTCACAGGGTTCAACCACACGGGCATCGTGGTACATGACATTGACGCTATGGCCCGCTTCTACACCGAGGTGATCGGCCTCACGAAGCTGCGTGAGATAGACGCGGTTGCCCCGCCCGACGGCGACCACACCGGGTTCCCGGGCGCGAAGCGCAAGCTGGTGTTCGTGGGCTACCCGGGCGGGCACCAGATCGAACTCGTGAAGTACTTCAACCCCGCAGAAAAGCCCGGGCACCTGGACCGCAACCACCTCGGCACCGCGCACATCTGCTTCAACGTGTCCGACCTGGCGAAGGCGCACAAAGATTTCAGCGCCAAGGGCGTGCGGTTCCAGACCGAGCTCAAGTGGCGCGACACGCCGCAAGGGCGCCTGGGAATCGTCTACGCGCGCGACCCCGAGGGCAACTGGCTGGAGTTCATCCAGGCGCCGCCCGGCGGGCATTGAACCAGCCGCGCCACCACGCAGACCACACGGTGCGCGCAGCCGGAATCCTTATTGGGCGAGTAGCATCCGGGTACGGCGCGGCCACCGGGTGACCGTGCCCGACCCGGCGAAGTGCTCGTCAGGCACCCGCCCCGGGTTAGGTCAATCCGGTCCGGCTGCGACGGAGCCCGGGTGACGACGACGGTCGAGGTGTGTGCGACGCCCTACACGTTCTTGGAACACACCGCCGACGCCGGCATCGAGGCCACCGGCGCCACTCTGCACGAGGCCTTCGCGAGCGCCGCCGACGGCCTGGCCGGCTGGCTCTGTGACAGTCGCCAGGTGAGTGAGGTGGATGCACGCCACTTTTCCGTTTCCGCGCCGGACGCCGAATCGCTCCTCGTGGACTGGCTTAATGAGGTCAACAACGCGTTCGGGGTCGGGCGTTTCGCGTTCTGCCGGTTCGAGGTCACCGACCTCGGCGGGGACACCAGGCCCGAGCACCTGATGCACCCGGAGCTGGTGAGCACGGGCATGAACCTGCGGGCCATAGGCTTTGGTGAGCCGCTTGACCCGGCCCGCCACGTCCCGGGCGCGCAGGTGAAGTCGGTCACCCACCACGGCACCAAGATCTCCCGCACGACAAATGGCTGGGTCGTCAGGGTGTTCCTGGACATCTGAGGGGAGACTTGGGGACGACGGACTCGTTTGCGAACGGGTAGGCGTCGCTATCCTACGTTGCGACCAAGGCCTGCAAGCACGTCGCCGAAATCGTCGGGGTGAGAGCGCGCGCCCGGCTCACGCGGAAAGTGGCACACCTGCGTCCCCTCGGCGTGGTGAAAGGGTGACGTTATCTGCCCGCCCGAAGGCGCGTCAGGATCGATCTGTGGTTTGGTTCGGCTGGGTCGACGAACTCTATCGACTCCGTAGCTTAAGCAAGTAGGATTTCACTGTCAGAAGAGACCACGCATAGGTCAGAGCTAATCTCGCGACGCAGCCGAAATATGCTCGCAAAGTGAATGGCATCAAGCGCCCGCAACGCGAACACTCGGGCAACGGTTGTGGCTTCGTTCAGCACATTACCTTCGACGGGCATAACGGTGAACCGGGGGCCGCCAACGTCCGAAAAAAAAGGTTGCCAAAACCTCGTCGCAATCTCGGGCGCTGATCGTTCCTCCCCTCAGCAATCGCGTGGCGGCTGCGGTTACCTCGATTTGAGTCAGGTGTGAGGTAACCAGTCGATCGGACGCGCTCGCACCGTCAACGATTTCGTCAACTATTTCAGAACCAATCTCCGGCACGTATCTCTTGATAAATGCAGACGTCTCAAGGTAAAAAACGGTCAACGACTAATGGTTCCTGTCCCTGAGCACTATTTCCGAAACGGAGACCCCTTTTAGTTTCTTCGTGAGCCGACGACGTAGTTCTGACGGCACCGCGACGTGCTTCCGGTGTGCCGACAAAGCCTCGACCAGGAATTTGTCAATGACTGGATCGCGTAGACCATCCAGCCGTTTCAATGTTTCGGCGTCAGTTGGCGTACGCACGTGTTTTGCCGGAACTCTGACCATGAACCCACTCTATAATCCGCATCGGGCGCACCAGGTCCGGCCGGCGGCGTGGCGCCCCTCACCCCGGCAGCACCTGTTTGAACAGCCTGAGCATGTTGCCGCCGAGGATTTTCTCGATCTCAGAATCTTTGAACTTCGCCTTCTCGAGCGCGGGCAGCAGGTTGGGCATCTCGCCGCTGTGCTCCAGGCCCTTCGTCCACGAGATGCTCTGCTGACTGGTGTTGCGCAGGTAGTTGCGGTCCCGCTCAGGGTCGCCCAGCACCCAGTCCGGCCCAA
This sequence comes from uncultured Thermoflexus sp., assembly GCA_964456315.1. GTDB lineage: Bacteria > Chloroflexota > Dehalococcoidia > Lucifugimonadales > Lucifugimonadaceae > SHXW01. Next base: position 95 of record CAYWBD010000099.1, on the reverse strand, counting down.
GGCCGATGGTGTCGATGCCCGCCTTGTCCACGCAGTACCGCACCTGCCGTATCACATCCGGTATCACCGACTGACGGTCGTTGTCGCCCAGCACC
>CAYWBD010000098.1:0-4390 GCA_964456315.1 uncultured Thermoflexus sp. | reverse complement strand
GATGATCCTGCCCTGGCCGGTCAGGTCCCGCGCGCCTTGTGGCCAAAGGTTCGCGATGTCTGCCGACACTTGCCTTGCGACCCCGAGCTTCACCCCGAACTCGGCGAGCGACTCCGCGACCTCTGGCCGGTCAGGCGCGCTGACCATCGCCGCGAGACGGGCTGCGCAGCCGAAGAGCGCTCCCGAGCGAGATTCGGTCATGGAAAGGTAATCGTCTACTGCCAGGGCGAGCCTTTCCTGGTAGGTGATGTCCAGGTACTCGCCCTCGCAGAGGCGAAGTGTGGCCTCGTCGAGCACCCGCAGCGCGGCAGCGACCAGCTCTGGCGCGGTGCCGGAGTGCCGGAGTTCAAGCAGAGCCAGGCGGGCTATGGCGTGCATGCCGTCGCCAGCGTTTATCGCTTGCGCAGGGCCCCAGGTCCACCAGACAGAGGGCCTGCCTCTCCGTTCGGTGTTGCCGTCTTCGACATCGGCGTGGATCTGCCAGAAGTTGTGGACCAGCTCGACCGCTGCTGCGTACCCCAGCGCGGGCCGGAAATCGCCGCCGACAGCCTGCGATACAGCCAGGCACAAGAGACCGTGCGCCCGGTCGGGGGGCGCGCCGCCCCGGACAGTCTCCCCGCTCTCTTCTACCCACCCAAGCTGGTAGGCCATCATCCGGTACAGCGGCAGTTCACGCTGGATGATGCGCTGCTTCAGAACGGCTTCGAGGTCAGCCGCCGCGCTGTCGGGCAGTCCTAGCACTTCCAAAGTGGCTTTCTCGTCTCTGACCAACTGCGTGGCTTCGGTGAACGGCGCCATGTCATTCCTGGGCGCTTCTGACGCCTGCCCACCCGCGCTGGCGACACAGGCCCGGAAGGTTAGCAACCTCCGGACTTTATGTGTGTGTGTGCCCCAACTCCGGGACGATGGACCTGAGGTCGGACAAACTGATAGCCCCCTGCCTGACGATCACTGGAGGGTCGGATGAGAAGTCAACCACCGTCGATGGCGCATTATGCGGGCCGCATTCCCAGGTGATGATGAGGCCGACGGCGGCCCCGATGTCCGCCCTGACCGCCTCGGCGGACTTGTGGGGCGGTCCCCCGCTCCGGTTCGCGCTGGTGCCAGTGACCGGGCCGCCGAAGGCTCTGAGCAACGTCCGGGCCAGATCGTGGTCGGGTACCCGCACTCCAACGCTGTCGCCGCCCGCGGTGACCTGGTCGGGCACATTGGGGTCGCGTTTCAGCACGATGGTGAGGGCGCCGGGCCAAAATCTGCGTGCAAGGTCTCGGGCCGCCGGTGGGAACTCCCGGGCGACAGCACCGACTCCGTCCGGGCCGCCCAGCAACACGGGGACGGGACGGCCGTCGGCCCGGCCCTTCGCGGCGAAGACGCGCTCGACTGCGGCCGCGTTCATTGCGTCGGCGCCGAGCGCGTAGTAGGTGTCCGTCGGGAATGCGACCAACCCCCCTGCCCGCAACACCTTGACGGCGGCGGCGATGAGGGCTTCGAAACCGGTTTCGTGAGGCGTCAAGGGTCTCCGGCCTGTCCTGATGAGCGCGTGGACGCCGGGCCGCGTCGCCGGTGAGCGCCCGCGAGTTCCAGCCGACTTTGATCTAGTCTAAACGGGCTGCTACGCTGGCATTCATCCGCGCAAACATCTCGTCTCGCCGCCAGACTGAGCGACAGCCGGCCACGCAGCAGGGTCCATGACCACTCAAAAACCCGAGGAGACATCCCGCCGGGTCGCAACTTCTGACGACATCGAGGTTGCGACCTACTTGGAAATTGCCCAGGCGGACCGTGCCCGGACGGTCGCCAAGCCCGGGCCCGTCCGTCCGCCTGCAGACGGGTCAGGCCGCCCAACCAGGGCAGAGACCATCGTCATCATGGACTTCGGCTCGCAGTACAGCCGGCTGATAGCCCGGCGGGTGCGAGAGGCGAACGTCTACTGCGAAATAGTGCCGCATGACGCCGGCCCAGGAATCCTCGACGCGCAGGATGTGAAGGGCATCATCCTCTCCGGCGGCCCTGCCAGCGTCTACGAGGACCAGGCCCCCATGGCGCCCGGCTGGGTCTACGACGCCGGGGTGCCCGTCCTGGGCATCTGCTACGGCATGCAGCTCCTGGCACACCAGCTTGGCGGGAAAGTGGCCCCCGGCGCGGCCAGGGAGTACGGGTTCGCTACGATCCACAGGCAGGACACCAACGCGGTCCTCCTGGCCGGGCTCGATGTGGCGATACCGGTCTGGATGAGCCACGGGGACCGCATCGACGCGCTCCCTCCGGGGTTCAGGGCGCTCGCCTACTCAGAGAACTCCCCCATTGCAGTGATGGGGAACGAGCGCAATTTCTACGGGATCCAGTTCCACCCTGAGGTCGCGCACACGCCCCAGGGCGCGGAGGTCATCCGGAACTTCGTCTACAAGGTCTGCGGGTGTTCTGCGAACTGGACTCCGGCCAATTTCGTCTCCGATGCGATTGCCCGGATCCGTGAGCAGACCGGGCCGGAAGGGCGTGTCATCTGCGCGCTCTCGGGCGGGGTGGACTCCGCGGTCGCCGCAGTGCTGATCCACAAGGCGATCGGCGACCGGCTGACGTGCATCTTCGTCAACAATGGCCTCATGCGTCGCGGCGAGCCGGAGCGCGTGCGCGAGATGTTTGCGCGCCACGTCGGGCTCAAATTGATGTTCGTCGAGGCCACCGAGCGGTTCCTCTCCGCGCTAAAAGGCGTGACCGACCCCGAGGTCAAGCGCAAGCGGGTCGGCGAAGAGTTCATCAAGGTGTTTGAGGAGCAGGCGGCGCAGCTAGGCAAGGTGGACTTCCTGGCGCAGGGCACGCTCTACCCGGATGTCATCGAGAGCTCCACCTCGGACACCAAGGCCGCCCACAAGATCAAGACGCACCACAACGTCGGCGGGCTCCCGGCACGCATGAAGCTGCGGCTGGTGGAGCCGCTGCGGTTCATGTTCAAGGACGAGGTCCGCCTCGCTGGCGCGGAGCTGGGGATGGCGCCCGAGGTGCTTTACCGCCAGCCGTTCCCCGGCCCGGGCCTCGCCATACGGGTCATCGGTGAGGTGACGCACGAGAAGCTGGAGACGCTGCGGGCGGCGGACTGGATCGTCATCGACGAGGTCAAGCGTGACAAGCTCTACGACAAGGTGTGGCAGAGCTTTGCCGTGCTCACAGACACCAGGACCGTGGGCGTGATGGGCGACCGCCGGACGTATTCGCACGTGGTCGCCATCAGGGCTGTGACGAGCAACGACGCCATGACCGCTGACTGGGCGAGGATGCCTTACGACACGCTGGCGCATATCTCGTCACGGATCGTCAACGAGGTCCCGGGTGTCAACCGCGTCGTGTTCGACATCACCAGCAAGCCCCCCGGCACGATTGAATGGGAGTAGGCTCGACGGCCCGCAACGGCCCAGCTTGTGTCCCTGCTAACACTGATTTTGGGATGACCACTCGATCGGTCCTAATCGCCTGGCCAGACGGTCGCCGCTCGGCCGTCGCTGCTCTGGGATCCCAGGTCGCCTCACCTGCTCTCGGGCGGGCAGCTCGATGAGGATCCTCGTCGTCGGCTCGGGTGGCCGGGAACACGCACTAGCCTGGAAGTTTGCGCAGAGCCGTCACAGGCCGGAGCTGATCATCGCCCCGGGCAACGCAGGGACCGCCGCGCTTGGCGAGAACGTGCCCGTAACGGCAGAGGACGTCGCCGGGCAGGTCCGGCTGGCGAAACAGCGCACAGTCGACCTCGTGGTTGTCGGCCCTGAGGCGCCGCTTGCCGCCGGCCTGGCCGACCATCTGAGCCTGGCCGGCATCCGGGTATTCGGCCCAACGGCAGCGGCGGCGCGCATCGAGTCTTCGAAGGTCTGGGCGAAGCAGCTAATGCTGCGCCACGGTATCCCGACGGCGCAGGCGGCTGCGTTTGATGACCCACGGCGCGCCGCCGAGTATGCAGGCGGTCTGCCCGAGGGGTCGGTGGTGATCAAGGCGGACGGCCTGGCGGGAGGCAAGGGAGTTGTCGTCGCCGAGACGCGGGCCGAAGCCGCCGGTGCCATCTTGTCGCTGATGACAGGCGGCGCGGCCGGCGGCGCCGGCAACCGGGTCCTGGTCGAAGAGCGACTGCACGGCCCCGAGGTTAGTGTGTTCGCGTTTGTGTGCGGCGAGTCGGTCTCGGCCGAGGTTGCGGCGTGTGACTATAAGCGCGTCGGCGACGGCGACAAGGGGCCAAACACCGGGGGCATGGGCTCGTTCACGCCACCGCGGTCGTGGACACCCGAGCTAGCAGCCAGGGTGCGGGCTGAGGTGCTCGTGCCGACGGCGCACGCCATGGTGCTGGACGGGTGCCCGTTCTCGGGAGTCCTCTACGCCGGCCTGATGCTCACGGGCGACGGGCCCAAAG
>CAYWBD010000097.1:0-4937 GCA_964456315.1 uncultured Thermoflexus sp. | reverse complement strand
GCCGAGGCCGTGGATGCCGGCGTCGGTGTCGACCCGCACGATGTAGTAGCCGCGCCCGGCTTCGTCTGCGACCGGGAAGGACCTGATCTGAGTGACTTTCATGACAGCGCTCCGGTGGACTTGATTGTGCGGAGCGGATGATACGCCGCGCCCAGGCCGGGAGGCGGAGATACCCAGGTGGGCGGCGAGCCGGCCGTCGTGAGCGCGTCACACCCCCTTCACGCGCTGACACGAGATCCTCACCGGCGTCTCATGTGAGGCCAGCATGATGGGACAGGCGCTGAGGGCAGGGGACACGCCCTGCCGTGGTACCGCCGGAGGAGATCTGATCGATGAAAGCGCTGGTCGTATACGAAACCATGTTCGGTAACACCCAGCTGATCGCAGAGGCGATTGCCGCCGGCCTCGGGGAGTACCCGGGCGTCGAGATGCGCGAGGTCGGCGACGCCACGGCTGAAGATGTCCGTGGCGCGGACTTGCTGGTCGCTGGCGGGCCGGTCCACGCCTTCAGCATGAGCCGTGAGAGCACCAGGCGCGACGCGGTGCTGAAGTCAAGCAAGACCGTTGTCTCGAACGGGCAGGGCATACGGGAGTGGCTCGAGAGCCTGCCAGCAGGAGATGGCAAGGCCGCGGCGGCGTTTGACACCCGCCTGTCGTTGGGGATCGTGCCGGTCGGGTCCGTGGCGAAGCCCGTGTCGGACCGGCTGACTGCCCGCGGGTACAGGCTCGTCGCGAAGCCCGAGGGGTTCATCGTGAAGGGCCGAGAGGGGCCGCTTAAAGACGGCGAGGAGGCGCGGGCCAGGGAGTGGGGCCGCAAGCTGGCGCAAGCGGTCGCAGAGCCTGCGGCTCGCTGAGGAGCGACACGGCGGCCCGCATTGCCGCCTACTTCGCCCTAAGCGCCTGTTCGAGGCCCCTGATGTGCCCGACGGCGTATGCCCAGTAGCGGTGGCCCCAGTCGGTGTCGCCTGACATGTGCACGGCGTGGTCCGGCGTCATCGGCCCGTCGAACCCCACGTCCATGTAGGCCTTCATCGCCGCGACCATGTCCGCCTGGCCTTCGTCCGGGAACGCCTCCCTGAACTTCGTCACCGTGCCCAGCACGTTGCGGAAGTCAACCGCAACGATCTTGTTGCGCGAGCCGAAGTACTTGACCTCCGCCGGTATGTCTGCGCCCATCTCGGTGAAGCAGCCCTGGCAGAAGTGAATGCCGTTGGCGTCGCTGGGGTCAAGTGCCAGCAGGCGGCGGTAAGCCTCGGGGCTGCGCATGATGCGGGCCACGCCGGCGATGGAAGGGACCGGCGGGTCGTCAGGGTGCAGTGCCAGCCGTACGCCGGCTTCCTCGCAAGTTGGGAGCACGGCCTTGAGGAAGTAGGCCAGGTTCGCCCACATCTGGTCGTCTGTGACCGGTCTGCGGTGCTCCGGAGGGATAAGCGAGGAGTCCGCGCCCGGCCCGGTCGTCATCAGGGGCGCTTCCTTGACGGCATCCAGGTCGAAGCTCGTGGCGCGTGCGCCGCCGCGGGCGGGCGCGTCCGCCGAAGTCCGGTAGAACCTCAGTGCGTGCATGTTGTACGTGAGGATGGGGATCTCGGCCGCGCCCATGTTGCGGACGGTGCGGCGGTAGTTCTCTAGCTGCTCGTCCCTGCCGGGCAGGCCGAGCATCCACTTGTACGTCCACGACCAGGGCACCAGGCGGATGGAGAATAGCTTCAGGCCGTAGCTCTCGACCTTCGTCTTGAAATGGGTCAGCGTGTGGAAGTCGTAGTAGCCCAGGTCGGCCGGACCCGGCACAGGGGAGCCGTGGACGCCGTCCGCGCCGACCTGCGCGGCAAAGCGCAGACGCTCGTCCGAAAAGTCTGTGCCCAGATAGACCTTCAACGAAAGTGGGCTCGTCGCGCCGCCGGATCACTGGTCACGCCGCGGCGGCGCTCAGCAGGAACTCAGCAACTTTCCTGGGAACGTCGGCTTTGGAATCAACGCGGAGCAGCGGCACGCTCTTAAGGCGGAACGGGATCTCATCCTCGGAAACGTCGCCCACGACTATCGGGACGATCCGCTTCTTGAGTGCGAGACTCGCGCCAAACTCAGACGCAATACTTGGAGAGCGCACGAAGTCCGGAGTAATCAACAGGACGACAACGTCAGCTTGCGCCAGTTTCTGCCATGCGGCGTCGCCAATCGGATCGCCCGCTGACAGTTCGGCCGGGGTCCACACCACGTGACCCGCCTTTTGCAGCACGCGAGCGACGGCCCGGGCCGTCCCTTCGTCACGTGCGGAATGGGATATGAAGACTCGAGTCGGCTGGGTCAAGACCTACCTCCACGGGCGCGGGCCCTAGACTTGCGGACCCTGACTCGAAGCTGGTCGAGATACTTGTCTAGATTATTCATCTGCACCAAGTTTCGTTCCCTAAGGATACTGAGCGCTTTGGGGTGCTGGAGGACTTGCTCAAAGGTTTGGCCGTGAACCACTCCGATGATAAGGATCCGCCGGACACGGGCCGCTCCGAGTTCAGCCCACACATATGGGCGTTCGATAGCCCACGGGGTGAGCAGCACCAGCAGTTCCGAGGCGGATTCCAGCGCTCTGAAGATCTCATCCTCAACATTCTCGCCGATCAGGATCTGAGCTTCATCGAGGAACGTGCCAGCCCCTCTTCGTTCGACCTCCTCTGCGATCTTCTTTGCAACCCATGTGTCAGTGGCCGAGTGGCTCACGAACACGGTGTATTTCTTGCGGAGTGAGTTTGGCACCGGTTGGCTCTGCCTCACAGACGCTCGTTCGTGACCGGTCAGCCGACTGTACCGCGAACCCCCCTAGATTTTGTATCTGAACACGTCCGACCCGGAGATGGGAGTCTCCGTGCCTATGCCGCGGGCCCGTCAGAACTGCGTGTACAGCGTGTTCGAGCGCGGCCGCGCCCCGATCTGCCCCTCACCCAGCCGCACGGCCTCTTTGCGATACACCTGCACGCGGTGCGAGCCGTAGTCAGCCACGTACATCCGGCCCTGGCTGTCCGTCCGCACTGACGTTGGCCACCGGAACCGTTTCTGCGGTTCAAGGGAGGTCATCTCCCTGATACGCATCGCCATAAGGTTGCTGACCATGTACTCGCGGGCCTGGCGGGAAAGCGTGGCGTCGCCGATGAACTTTTCGACAAACCGGCCAGCGTTGTCGAACAGCTGTACCCGGTGGTTGCCCCAGTCCGCCACGTAAACATCGCCGTCCTGGTCCACCGTGATGCCGGCAGGTCGGTTGAACTCCCCGTCGGCCTGCCCTGACCGGCCGAACTGCGTCACAAACTCGCCCGCGGCGGTGAACTTCTGGATGCGGTCGTTCCGCCAGTCTGAAACGAAGACGTTACCGTCGCTATCGACCGCGATCCCCCAAGGCATGTTGAACTGGCCCGGCCCCGTCCCCTGGACGCCCCACTTAGCAATGAAGCGGCCATCCGGCGTGAGCTTCTGCACCCGGTGGTTCAAGGTGTCGGCCACGTACAGGTTGCCGTCCCGGTCAAAGCAGAACCCGGACGGGCGGTCAAGCTCGCCGTCGCCCTTGCCCGCCTTGCCCCACTGGCCCAGGACTTTGCCGTCCAGCGACAGCGTCGAAAACTTGTTGTTCCCTTCGTCAGAGACCCAGAGGTTGTCTTTGGAGTCCACCGCAATTGACGAGGGCCACACGAAGTCGCCCTCTACCTTGAACGACCCTCCGACCGGCGCCACCCCGCCTACCAGGTTGAAGGCCCCGAGGTCCTGGTCCTCCAGCGTGAGCGTCCGGACGAACACCAGGTTCTCGCCCCGGCACAGGACGTGGAGGTTGCCGTCGCGGCTGATCGCGATGTCGGCGGCGGTATTTGTTAGGCGGCGCATGCCAACGGTGCGCTCGTACGAGAAGCCGACCCGAAGCAGCCCGGAAATAGCGACCATCAGCTAGCCCTCCCAGGAACAAGCCCCCTACGGGGTCGTGAGGCGGTCAGGTCGACCTGGCTATCGCCGGGACCTGCTCGTAGGTCCCGCCCACAAAGGGCTTGGCGTCCAGACCCATCCACTGCTCGAGCACTGTGGTGTACAGCCCGCGGAAGTCATACGTGTGGCGCAGGTCGCCGTTCTCCAACTGGGAAGCCTCCAGCGACGGATACTTCGAGTACAGCCCCCCGTTGACCCGGTTGCCGATAAGGAACGCGCCCCCGCCTGCGCCGTGGTCCGTCCCGCTGCCGTTGTCCTGGACCCTGCGGCCAAACTCAGTAAACACCAGCACCACCACGTTGTCGCCCGCGCCGTGGTCCTCGAGGTCCTGGTAGAAGTCAGAGATCGCCGTGGTCAGGTCGGTCATGAGCTTCGGGTGAGTCGGCGCCTCGTTGGCGTGCGTGTCGTAACCGCCGTGCTGCGCATAGAGGATGCGCGCGCCTAGCCCTGCAAGGTGGATCCGCGCGACGTCGCGGAGGCTCTTGGCGATCGGGTTGTCGGCATACTCGACGGTCGACTTATACATCGCCGGCGCCTTCTTGAGCATCTCTGCGCCGCGGATGACATCCAGGCCGGTGCGCGCCAGGTAGTCCGAGACTGCCGAGGTGCCTATCGCCGGGGTGTATATGCGCTGGAAGAGGTCCAGGGCGTCGTTGCGCTGCTCGACCGCGTTGAACCCGGACATCAGGCCATAGCTGTCGAGGTCGGCCACGGACGTGACGGTCACTTCCCGTGCCGAAAGTGCACGGGGCAGCCCGCGCCCGATGCTAACCGCCGTCAGCGGGTTGGACTTCTCTGGGTCCAGCGCCCTGACGACTTTGCCGAGCCAGCCTTCTGTGGCCACGGTGTTGGGCTCACAGGTGTGCCAGATGTCCATGCTCCGGAAGTGGGAGCGGCTGGAATCGGGGTAGCCCACGCCCTGGATCACCGCTACCCGTCCTTTGTCATAGAGGGCCTTTAACGGCGCGGCGTTG
>CAYWBD010000096.1:0-4616 GCA_964456315.1 uncultured Thermoflexus sp. | reverse complement strand
TGCTGCCCACCCGAGAGCTCATGCGGGTACCGGCGTTCGAACCCCCCAAGGCCGGTCATGTCCAGCACCGACCGGACCCGCCCCTCTCTGTCCTTCCTGACCAGCTCCTGCAGGCCGAAGGAGACGTTGTCCGCGACGGTGAGGTGAGGGAACAGGGCGTAGTCCTGGAACACAACCCCCACGCGTCGACGGTCCGGCGGCACTTGCACGAAGGAAGAGCCGACAAGCCTGCCGCCGATACGGACGTAGCCCGAGTTGACCTGCTCGAACCCGGCGATGACCCGCAGGAGCGTCGTCTTTCCGACGCCGCTTCGCCCGAGCACGCTCATGAACTCCCCGGCGCGCACCTCCAGCGTCAGGCCGTCCAGCACGTTGCTGCCCCCGTAGGCCAGGCTCACGTCCTGGAGGTGTATGAGGTTTGCGCCATCGTGCCTTGCTGGCGGGCGACCGGTCGGCGGCGATGTCTCGGCTTTGTTCATAGGCAGGCCGCCGCCTAGCCAGCGCCCGTGGCCGGACGGGCGCCTTGATCGGCCTCGCCAGACCGCCTGACCGGGTCACGCAGGACAAACCAGGCTGTCGGGATGCCAGCGACGACCACCAGCACCAACGCCGGCAGGGCGGCACGCGACAGCAGCCCCTCGGACGCCGACGACCAGACAGTCGTGGCGAGGGTCCTGAACCCTGTCGGACTGAGGATCAGGGTCGCCGGGAGCTCCTTCATAGTCATGAGGAAGACCATCGCCGCCCCCGCCAACGCTCCGGGCAGGATAAGAGGCGCCGTGATCTCCGAAACGACACGCAGGGGACGGCTGCCAAGCGCTCTGGCCGCTTCCTCGACGCGCGGGTTCACCTGCAGCAGCGAGGCCCGGAGCGGGCCGATCACCGCAGGCAGGAACAGGACCACGCACGCGAAAACCAGGAGCGCAGTCGTCTGGTACAGCGGCCGGGCCACGTTCACCCCGAAGTACACGAGCGAGAGCGCGACGGCGATGCCCGGGAGCCCGAAGCCAATGTACGTCACCCTCTCGAGCGTCCTGCTGAACACGCTGCGGTGCCGGACGGCGAGCAGCGCCACGGGCAGTGCCGCGGCGAGCGTCAACAGGGCCACGACTGCGGCCAGCCCCACCGAGTTCCGCAGGGGCGTGACCATGGCCTCCGGGCTCAGCCCTCGCCCCCACCCACGCGCCACCCAGTACCCGAGCACCGCTAACGGCACCAGCAGCCCGGTGATGACGGGCACGGTCACCAGCGCCAGCGCGGGCCAGCGCCACCGGCCAAGCTCGACCACCCGGGGCGGCCTGCTCGTGCCAGACCCGCTGCGGTGATAGGTCACCCGGCCGCGCATGACGGAGTCTGCGATGAGGACCGCAGTCGCCAGCAGGGCCAGCACCAGCGCCAGCGACGCGGCGACAGACCTGTCGAACGACGACTCGTACTGCAGGAAGACCGCGGACGTGAAGGTCTCGTACCGCAGCAGGGACACCGCTCCGAAATCGCTGAGCGCATACAGCGCAGCCAGGAGGCCGCCAGCCGCCATCGCCGGGCGCAACATGGGCAGCGTGACCCGCCTGAACGTCGTGACCGGGCCGAGCCCCATGCTCCGCGCCGCCTCTTCAAGCGACGGGTCCATTCGCCTCAGTGCCCCCCGCACCGTCAGGAACACGTATGGGTAACTGATCAGGACAATGGTCAGGGTCGCTCCCCGCAGGCCGTAGACGTCAGGCAGTCGTTCCAGCCCGCTGACCGGTTCGATCAGCCCCTGCAGGATCCCCCTGGGGCCAAAGGCCTCGATCACAACTGTCGCCATGACGTAGCTCGGGACTACAAGAGGCAGGGCCGCTGCGACCGACAGCACCCGTTTGAACGGGAGGTCGGTGCGCAGCGTCAACCACGCCAGCGGCACAGCGACAGCGGTCGAAAACACTGTGACAGTTAGTACAAGCAGCAGCGACCGGCCCAGGATGGCGGCAGTGCGCGCCCTGAACAGCAGGTCCCACGTCTCCCCGCCCGCGCCGGCCGTCCGGATGACCAGGTAGACGACTGGCAGCAGCGCGGCCAGGCCCACAAGCGCTCCCGCGGTGAGCAGCGCCGGGTGCGCCCTGGCGCGCCCCCGAGCCCTGCCAGCCCAGGGCAGCCTGTCCAGCCCCGTTTCAGTCGCCAAAGGCCCGCTCCTGGGGACGGTCTGCTACGGGATGACCCCTGCCTGGCGCAGGAGCGACTGGGTGCCCTTCACGTCGTCGAGGCGAGAGAGGTCCAGCTCCGGTACCTGCAAGCTCTCCAGGTCTGGGAGCAGTGGGTCATGGGCCACGCCGCCTGCGAGCGGGTACTCGTGGGTCTGCCCGGCGAAGTACTGCTGCGCGACAGGCGAGAGCATGAAGCGCAGGAACCGCTCGGCAGCGCCCTTGTTCTTCGACGTCGCCAGCACCCCGGCGCCTGCCACCAGCACAACTGAGCCCCCGTCACGGCTCCGGGTGAAGTAGTTGCGGGCCTGCACGTCCTGGCCTTCTTCGGCGATCAGCTGGTGCAAGTAGTAGTGGTTCACGAAGCCCACTTGGACCTCTCCAGCGGCCACCGCTCGCACGATGCTTGTGTTGTTAGGAAAGGCCTTCGGCTGGTTGGCCTGGACCCCCTTCGCCCACGCCAAGGTTTGGCCTTCCCCCAAGAGCACGCGCATGGCGCTGACCATTGCCTGGAATGACGAGTTGCCCGGCGCCCAGCCGATCTGACCTTTCCACCTGGGGTCAGCGAACCCGGCGATCGAGTCGGGCAGGTCCGCTTCGGTCAGTTGCGCGGTGTTGTAAACCACTACCCGCGCCCGACCGCTTAGGCCGACCCACCTTGCCTCAGGGGACCGCGCCCAGGCCGGCACCGCGTTCACGATGTCGTCCGGCAGAGTGCCCAGCAGGTCCTTCACGGCACCGAGGTCGCCCGGGTCCTGCGCGAAGTAGACGTCCGCCGGCGACCGCGAGCCCTCCTCAAGCAGAGTTGCGGCCAGCGCGCTCGTCGCGCCATACTTCACGTCCACCTGCACGCCAGTGGCCTCGGTGAACTGCTTGATGATCGGGGCGATCAGCACCTCGCTCCGGCCGGAGTAGACGACCAGGCGCTCGCCCGCCGTCGGCGAGGTGGGCGCGACGCCGGGCGCGGAGGTGGCGACTGGCTGGCCGGGCTGCGTCGTGGGCGAAGCGTCGCTGGAGCAGGCCCCGAACAGGACCGCGAGCCCTCCCAGGAGCACACTGACGCCCGGCAGGAACGCTCTTGTGAACCAGTTCACGTTCGATTAGCCTCCACGAAGTTTCCTGTTCGGCCAGACGTATGGATCACCAGGATTGGGCCACGTCGCGTCACCTACAGCGTCGATTCCTGACTGGAATGATACACAATTAGCCACTGTGCCTGCCATCTTATGCAAGACTGATGATCAGCACTTCTCGCGGGTACGAAGTTCTTGAGGTGTGAACGCGATCCGTCGCCATTGAATACGCCGGGCCGCGTCGGCCAGGAATCTGGTCCAGGGAGGACAGGCGCATCATCGGCAGGGACGACGCGCCTGACCCTAGAATCGTCCGGAGCGGGATCAGAATGTTTGGGGCAACGCGCCAGACCTGGTCGAGGCCAGACATGCGCATCGCAACATCAGCACACAGTCCAGTCCGGCTGCTCACGGTGGCAGCGCTGGTTTGCCTCGGCGCAGTTTTCGCGGCAGCCGCCTGCACGAAGGGCGTCGCAACGCCAGCTCCAGCAACCCCCTCCCCGGTCCCGGCAATCCCGACGGTTGGTTCCACGACCCCTTCGGTCACCAACGTCCCGCCCGCGGTCGCCAGTGCGATGGGCTTCCTCCAGGAGCGCCTGCAACCGAGCGGCCCTGTGGTGCTGACCTCGTTCTCATCAGCCCGGTGGCCGGACACGTCCCTCGGCTGCCCGGACGCCGGGAACGCCTACGCGCAGGCGTCCACCAATGGTTGGACCGTGGCGCTGACCGCGGACTCCGCCTCGTACGAGGTCCACACCGATGCGACCGGCTCCAGGTCGGTCGCATGCACGCCCCTGCCGGTGACAGACACTGGGGAGATCAACGTCGCCACTGCCGCCGGCATCAAGGGCGCCATCGCGGTCACCATCCGCCGCAGGGACGCATCGACTGGCGTCTATCAGGCCATCGCCGAGGTCCGAGACCCGCCCGAGGTGGCGCAGTTCGTCTCGGTCCTGGACGCCCAAGTCCCGTTCGCCCCCGCTTCGGGCTGCGGCGCTATATTTCAGGTCGTGTATCAGTCCCCGGACACAGCAGTGACGTTCGACTACATTTGCGCCGAAGACCTGCGCATGCTCCGCGGCGCGCAGAGTTTTTGGGCGGGGCGCGAAGCGCAGGCGCCCGCGCAACTGGGCGACCTGGTAGGCAAGTACGCCGGCCAGGTGCCATTCCCGGTGCCGCCGCGCTAGCCCAACAGTGAGGGGCGCCATTTCACGCCTCACTGGGGCCGGGGTCCCCAGGTTGCGGCCCGGGTTGTACCAGCTGAGCGGCGCCGGGGTTCGGGCGGGCCATATCAGCCACCGAGCAGTCCGAAATCGTACATCGTGGCCGATAGCGCCGCGATCGCTGCGGTCTCGGTGCGCAG
>CAYWBD010000095.1:0-3549 GCA_964456315.1 uncultured Thermoflexus sp. | reverse complement strand
GCCGGGCTGGACGTGTTCGAGCAGGAGCCGATCGACCCGAAGAACCCGCTCTTCTCGCTGCCTAACTTCATCGCCACCCCGCACGCCGCTGGAGAGTCTACGATGTCGGCGGACTGGGCTATGGAGGCGGTTTCGGAGCAGGCCGCGGCGGTGCTGCGAGGTGAGTGGCCCAACCGCTGCGTGAACCCGGAGGTGAGGAAAGGCCTGAGGAATGCGATGTGATTGCCGGTGAGCAGTTACTGGCGTTGGTGTTCCAGTTAGTTGTCCACATCGTTGCGAGGACCACTGGTCAGATAGTTTCCACATTGGCGATTCGAGAGGAATGACATGCAGTCTCCGGGTTCTAACCCTGATATTCCGTCGGAAGCAGAAGTAACGTTCCGTGAGCAATGGGACCGGGCACAGCCTGGGACGAAGCGCATTTTTGGTCAGCTTGATATGGCCGGGGGCCGTCGGCTGATAGTGTTCCCGCACCGTGAGTGGCGCGCCCCGCTGGGGGTGCCGCTCCGTTGCGTGCTGTACCCGGTCCGCAACGCCGCCGTGGCCGCGCCCGTTGGCGGCATCCCGGAAACTGAGCAGAAGCCGGCGTACGCGCCGCTGCCAGCAGCGGGCGGTCCCAACGGCTCTGCGGGCGCCGCGGGCCCTGTGAGCGCACCGCGAGGTGTCGACGATGTGATGGAGTCGGTCGACCAGGCCTACTCGCAGATCGCAGACGGCCTGGAGCGGCTCGACGAGGCGCTGAACCGACTGGACGAGATGCTCAAGCGGGCGCGCGTCGAGACGTAGCCGCGACCCCGGCCCGGCCGTCATTCCTGCGAAAGCGGGAATCCAGCGCGCACACGCTCGAATAGAGCCGCCGACCCCTCGCCCCTCGACCCTTCGGCTCCGCTCAGGGCAGGCAGGCTCAGGACGAACGGGCCTTCGTGACGGTCGACCCCTCACCCTGACCCTCTCCCGCAAGGGGAGAGGGGATTACTTGACGGCCGCCTAAAGGTCCGGGTGGCGGGCGTGGTGGGTGGTCGACTGCTCGTAGGCGTAGCCGGTCCTGAGCAGCAGCGCTTCGCCCAAGTGTTTGCCTATCAGTTGCAGGCTTAGCGGCGCGCCTTCGCCCGTAAATCCCGCGGGCAGGGAGATTGTCGGCTGGCCCGTGAAGTTGTAGGGCGCGGTGAAACGGCCGCGGTAGGGGTCCCAGTCGTCGCAGACCGCCTCGAACAGCTGCGCCGGCGTCTTGCGAGGCTCGATCGACGGCATCGATGGGCAGGCGAGCACGTCTATCTCGTCGAACACCGCCCGGAGCATCCCGCTCAACTGCAGCCGGGAATGGACGGCGCGGGCGTAGTCCGCGCCAGAGACCTTCGACCCAAACTCCAGCCAGGACCTGAACCAGGGACCGTACTCCTTAGAGCGCGCCGGGTAGCGGGCCGAGTGCGCGGTCAGGGCCTCGGTGGTGCAGATGACCCGCCAGGCGTCCAGCAGAAGGCGCATGTCAGGCATCTTGACGTTGACGACCGTTGCGCCGAGCCCCACGAGGACGCGCACACCTTCGGCAACCGCCTGGGCAGTCTCCGGGTGAACGTCTGCCGAGGCGTAGCGCTCGTCAAAACCGACGCGCAAGCCCTTCACGCCGCGTCGCATTCCAAGACTGAAGTCCGGCGTCGGGCCGGGAAGCGTCGTAGCGTCTGCCGGGTCAGCACCCGCGATGGCCGTAAGCACAACAGCGGCGTCGGCGACGCTGCGAGTCATGGGGCCGACGTGGTCGAGCGACTGCGCGAGGTCCAGCACGCCGCGGCGGCTTACGCGCCCCCAGGTGGGTTTCATGCCCACGACGCCGTTGCAGGCGCTGGGGAACCGGATCGAACCTCCGGTGTCGGTGCCGAGCGAGGCGTAGCACATGCCGGCCGCAGTTGCGACGCCAGAGCCACTGGAGGAGCCGCCTGGGGACAGCTTGGGATCCCAGGGGTTGAAAGGCACCTTGTCCTTGAACGCAGGGTTGTAGGAGGCCATCGCGCCTTCGGTCAAGTTGAGCTTGCCCATGATGATGGCGCCAGCCTGGCGGAGCCGCGCGACCACCGTGCCGTCTGCCGTCGGGACGTGGTCCCTGAGGGCCGCGCTGCCGCCCATGGTGGGCACGCCCTTCGTGAAGCATAGGTCCTTGACGGCGACAGGCACGCCGTGCAGCGGGCCGCGATAGTCGCCCGCGGCGATCTCCTTCACGGCCTTGCGGGCGTCTCTGAGAGCCTGCGCCTCCATGAGCGTGGCGTAGGCGTGTAGCTTGCCATCGAACGCGCGGATCCGTGCGAACTGTGCTTGCGCGAGCTCCGTTGGCGAGATCTTCCTGGCCTTGATTAGCCGGGCGACCTCGGTGACAGTCTTGTAGTGCAGCGGCAGCGCAGGCATCTCACTCTCCGTCAGCGTCACTGCCTGTTTCGCGGCTTCCGACTGGTCAGGCTCGCTCCGGGTATGAAGTCATCTTCCAGCCAGCGGACAAAGTTGTTCGTGTGGAGCAGGTACGTCTTCTTGCTTTGAGGTGTCATCGCGGAGGCTTGAACCGTCTTTTCGTACTCAACCAGTGCCGTCTTGACTGCTCTTAGCGCTTCCGTGTTGATCTTCATGATGCAGACGCTCCCAGGACTGCGGGTCCTGACTTAGCTCACCTTGGGCCGCTTGTCGGCCCAGGGGTGCGCCTCTTCGTAGGCGGCTGAGGCGGCGATGACTGACTGCTCGTCCTCGTGCCGCCCGGTGATCTGCAGGCCCACGGGCATGCCGGCGGCGGTGAACCCGCAGGGGACGGTTGCGGCAGGGTTGCCCGTGACGTTGAACGGATAGGTCATGAGCCAGCCCAGGCGGCGGTTCACCGACTTCTTGCCGCCGATCCGCGCTGGGTGCGCGCCGATCTTGAACGCGGCCACCGCCAGCGTGGGCGACAGTACGAGGTCGAAGCGCGTAAAGAACTCCCGGGCGTAGGCCTGTGCCTCGCCGATGCGGCTGTAGGTGGTGAAGAGGTCTTGCTGGGTCATGTCGCGGCCGTCCTCCAGCACCTCTCGTGCGTAGTCGGTCAGCATATCCAGCCGCTCGTGGGCTTCTGGGTGCGCGGTCCAGGCGCGGGCGGCGAACAAGCGGTACCAGGTCATGAACATGTCCGGCGCGTCGGCGGGCCGGAAATCGGCGACCACGACGTTCGCGCCCAGCCGGTCGAACGACTTGGCCGCCTTCTCACACATAGCGGCGACCTCGGCGTCGACCGGGTGTCCGCCCAGGTCCTTGCTCCAGGCCACGCGCAGCCCCTTCACGCCGCGACCCAGCGCGGCCTCATAAGCAGGGACTTTGGCGTCCAGCGTGCCGTGCTCGGCGTCGGAGGCCGGGCCGGACAGGACCTTCAGGAACGCCGCGCCGTCGCGGACGTTGCGGGTCATGGGGCCCACCGACGAGAAGTTGAACGGCTGCCAGGAGTGCAGCCCGGCGTGCCGGCGTGGGACCCTGCCCTGGGTGGCCTTGATGCCGAAGAGGCCGTTGAGCGACGCCGGGATGCGGACCGAGCCGCCGCCGTCG
>CAYWBD010000094.1:0-4294 GCA_964456315.1 uncultured Thermoflexus sp. | reverse complement strand
CATAGACCTCGCCGCCGCCCGTGGCGCCCGCAAGGCCATCCCGCTGTCTGTCGGCGGAGCGTTCCACTCCGGGCTTATGGAGCCCGCCCAGCACGGCCTCAATGACGTAATAGAGAAGATCCGTTTCCGAGACCCCAGGATCCCGGTGATCGGCAACGTGGAAGCCCGGCCGCTGGTGACCGCCGCCGAAGTCAAAGACGAGCTCCGCATGCAACTGATGTCGTGCGTGCAGTGGAAACGGTCGGTAGGGTGTATGAGCCAGCACGGCGTGACGAGGTTCGTGGAGATTGGGCCCGGCCGGGTGCTGGGCGGGCTCGTAAAGCGAATCGACAGGAACGCCGATGTGGTCTGCGTGAGCGACGCCCAGTCTGTCCGGGCGTTCGCAGCCGCGGCGTAGTCGCCTGCCACATCCCGGTGACGTAAGTTTCTCCGCGCCTAAAGTAGGCCCCGTGGCCTGGCGCGCCGGAGATTTGTCCGCGCTTGCTTACTGATCGCCCGCCCCGCGACGCGGAGCCCCAGGTCCAGCGCGACAAACTGGCTGAAATCGCCGGGGGCGAGCCGGCCGGCGAGCGCACCAAGCCCATGCCATCGGGCCGCCGCGGCGCACGCGCGGTCGCTGTGCAGGCCCTATTCGAGTCTGACCTCGCCGGCCACCCGTCAGCTGCTGCGGTGGAGCGCCTGTGCGGGGAGGCCCGGCTGCCATCGGCCAGCGTTGCATTTGCAGCCGCGCTGGTCGAGTATGGAGACCGCCACCGTGCGGCCCTCGACTCGCGAATAGCGGTCGCCGCTCCGCAGTTCCCGCTTGCGCAGATGGCCGCGGTCGACCGGAACATCCTGCGTGTGGCGCTGGCAGAGGGGGCGCTCCACCCCGATACGCCAAAGGCGGTGTTGATAACGGAGGCAGTGGAGCTAGCCCGGCTCCTGGGGTCAGAAGGCTCGGCGGGGTTCGTCCACGCGGTGCTGGGGGCTTTGCTAGGATAGGTTGCCGCTGCGGACAGGGGACTTGGGCCGGGCCGGCCGTTTGGGTGCTGGCGATAGCGCGGCTTCCCAGCGTGGACAGGCCAGCACTTGGCGGAGGCTGCAGGGGACCATGGCGGACGGCTAGAGCGCCGTCAATTTCACAGACGTGCCCGGAGGTGGCTAGAAATGGCAACTGTGCTGGAGCGGGTCCAGATGATAACCGCGGAGAAGCTCAGCGTGGACCTCGGGCAGGTGAAGTCCGAGTCCTCGTTCACGGAGGACTTGAACGCCGACTCCCTTGACGTGGTTGAGCTCATCATGGCGATCGAAGAGGAGTTCGGCAGTTCCGACAAGCCCCTTGAGATATCGGACGAAGAAGCCGAGAAGATCCGCACCGTGCAGGACGCCGTGAGCTACCTGAAGCAACACGGCGTTCCGGACGCCTAGGCCCCTCGAGATACGCGCACCTGCAGGCCCCGCCGGATAGGCGGGGCCTCTTGTTTGTTGCGGGCTGGATTGTGGTAATTTTGGCGCCGACCGGTCGGCGCTGATCAGTCGTCCACCGGGCCGGGGAGCCGCCTAAACTTGACCTCACCTCTCGGCAGACCCGCCCAATGGAACAGTCTGGACGATATAGCCCGCGACGTGCGCGACTGCCGCAAGTGCCGCCTGTGCGAAGGCCGCACGAACGCCGTGCCGGGCGAGGGCTCGCCGTCTGCCGCGGTGATGTTCATTGGAGAGGGGCCCGGCCGCAACGAGGACGAGCAGGGCCGTCCGTTTGTGGGCCGCGCCGGTCAGCTGTTGGACGAAATGCTGGGCCTGGTCCCGCTGAGGCGGGCGGATGTCTTCATCACCAACGTGGTGAAGTGCCGGCCTCCCGACAACCGTGAGCCCGAGCCCGATGAGGTGGCGGCCTGCTGGCCCTATCTGGAGGCCCAGATCAGCCTGCTAAAGCCGCGCGTGATCGCGACCCTCGGCCGGCACTCCCTGGTCCGCTTCTTCCCCGACGCCAGGATCTCACAGGAGCACGGCAAGCTCCTCCGCTGGAAGGAGAGCGTCGTGTTCCCGCTCTACCACCCAGCGGCTGCGCTCCGGTCCGGGGCGGTGATGGAGGCCCTTGCGACGGATGTCCGCGCCCTCCCCCGTGCGGTGCTGGAGTCGCTGCGCGGCGTGCCGCCGGCCGCGCGACAGGCCGGACCACCGCCTCTGGCCGCTCAGACCATGGCCGCACCACAACCTCCCGCTGGGCCCAGCGTGGCCCTCACATCGCAGTCGCGGCCCGAAACCCGCCCGGAGCCTGACCGTCCCACACAGACCCAGCTGCCAATGCTCTAGGCCTCCGGCCCAGGGCAAGACCCGCGGGCGGGCCGGCCCAGTCGGCACGTGATGCCGTTTAACAGTCGGGCCGCGACGCAGGTAGACTCTGCTTTATGCCAAAAACATCCTCAACCGGCCCAACACTCAAGGTGCTCCCGCTTGGCGGCCTCGGCGAGATCGGCAAGAACATGCTCGTCCTGGAGACAGCCGACGACATGGTTGCCATCGACGCCGGGGTCCTGTTCCCCGAAGTAGACATGCCCGGGATCGAGGTGGTGATCCCCAACTTCGATTACATCGCCGAGCGGCAGGACAAGTTCCGTGGCCTGCTCATCACGCACGGGCATGAAGACCACATTGGCGCGGTGCCCCACCTGCTGAAGCGGTTCAAAGTCCCGGTGTACGCGCCGGCGATGGCCGTCGAGCTGATCAGGGGCAAGCTGAAGGAGCACCACCTGCTCGACGGGACTGAACTGAAAGTCGTCAAGCCGGGGCGCGCTGTCAAGTTCGGTGGGCTGTCCGCCGAGTGGTTCAGCGTCTGCCACAGCATCCCTGACGCCTGCGGCCTGGCGATCAAGACGCCGCTCGGCATGGTGGTGCACTCTGGAGACTGGAAGATCGACCACGACCCAGTCATCGGAGAGCCTACTGACTTTGCCGGGCTGGCCAGGATCAGCGCCGGGGGCGTGTTCCTGCTGCTTGCAGACTCAACGTACGCCGAGGACGAAGGGTACTCAGGTTCCGACAGGACGGTCGTTGAGAGCCTGTTCAGGCTGATCTCAGAGGCGGAGGGACGGGTCTTTATCGCCAGCTTTGCCTCGCAGATTGCCCGCATCCAGATAACCGCTGACGCGGCCAGGTCCAACGGCCGCAAGCTGGCCGCGCTGGGCCGGTCAATGACCAACAACATCAAGGTGGCACGAGAGCTCGGCCACCTTGAGATCCCCGACGGGATGCTCATCTCCGCGGCGCAGGCCGCGAGCCTCCCGGACAGGAAGATTGCCTACGTCTGCACAGGCAGCCAGGGCGAGCCGACATCGGCGCTGGTACGCATGGCGCGCGGCGAGCACCCGGAGGCGGCGCTGAAGGAGGGTGACACGGTCATCTTCTCCTCGAACATCATCCCCGGGAACGAGACGTCTGTGTTCGAGTCCATCGATGACCTGGCCAGGCTGGGCGTCCGGGTGCTGACCAACCGCAGCCACCAGACGCACGTCTCTGGTCACGCCCGCCGTGAGGAGATGCGGATCCTGTTCAACCTCACCCGGCCGCGGTACTTCATCCCGGTGCACGGCGAGTACCGGATGTTGAAAGCGCACGCCGACCTGGCCGCAGACCACGGCATGCCCAACGACAACATCTTCCTGTTGACCGACGGCGACCAGCTGGAGCTTAAGCAGAGCGGCGGGCAGGTCATAGACCGGATCAGCGCCGGCCACATATTCGTCCACGGCCTCGGCGTATGGGACGAGTCTGGGAACGTGGTCGTCGAGCGGCGCGCGCTCGCCCGAGACGGCATAGTGTCCATCGCGCTTGCCCGTGACTCCAAGACCGGCAAGGTCGTCGGGACGCCAAAGATCATCTCAACGGGGTTCGTCCACAGCGAGGACGCGCCGCGCCTTTTCAAAGACACGCTGGAAGACCTAGAGACAAAGCTTGAAGTGGCGCGCCGCAAGTCACTAGAGTGGAAAGAACTCGAAGAGCTGGTCCGCTCGACGGTTGCCCGTTTCCTGTCGAAGCGCACGCGGCGTAAGCCCCTGATATACCCCGTATCAATTGAGATCTAGAGCCACCGCCTACCAGAAGGCGGCGGCGCGTGTACAGGTCCGGAGCGCTCATGAGCACGACGAGCGTCCCGCAGGCCTCACCGCGACCGCCGCGCACTACCTGCGCCCCCTTGTATTCACACGGGTCGGCCGCGCCGCGACGGTCATCGTCCTGGCCGGGCTGGTCCTGGGGATGCCATTGCGCAGTGCGACCGCGTCTGCGGCCGGTTGGGGCGCGGCGCCGCTGTTCG
>CAYWBD010000093.1:0-6772 GCA_964456315.1 uncultured Thermoflexus sp. | reverse complement strand
ACAGCCACTCCCACCCCGGGCCCGACGGCGACACCCACGCCCGGCCCAACACCCACGCCCACACCGACCCCTACCCCGACGCCTCTCCCGCTGGGCGGGTACTTGTCGTTCGGGTCAGGCATACCCCCGACGCAGGCTCTGCTGTCCGCCTCCGGGCTTTCCCCCGGTGGCACGGTCTCCGCATACATCACCGTCGGCAACGGCGCAGGAGTGAACACTCGCTACGCAGTCCAGCGCAGCGCCACCAACCCGGACGGCAAGGGTCTGCGTGACCAGTTGCGAATGCGCATCGCTTCGCGAACGGGTGGAAGCTGCGACTTCCCTTATCACACGCCCGCCGGGGTCCCGACCGCACTATTGGATGATACCCAGCTCTACGAAGGCCTGGGCCTCCCGGCCACCGCCACCGACACCGTGGGCAGCGCCGCCGCGGGCAATCAGTCCGGCGACCGGCCGCTAAGCGCGGGGGCGTCGGAAGTCCTGTGCATTGGGGTCGTCCTGCCGAGTGGCGCCAGCAACAGCCTGCAAGGCGCCACATCAACAATCGTGCTGGATTTCGTAGCAGAAGAGAGTTAGCGCCGTCACACGTCGGTGTGATTGGATAGACGACAGGGGGACTGAATGAATGCTTCCCGGCTCATTCGAACAGTCTGGCGAATAGCCTCCGGGCTGGCGCTGGTCGTACTGACCGCGCTGGTCCTGGTGATGGCCGCCACCGCGCTGCCCAGGGTGGCAGGGTTCACGCCGTACGTGGTGCTTTCGGGCAGCATGGAGCCGGCGCTCAGCCCCGGCGACGTCGCGGTTGTCCGCCGGGCAGACCCATCCGGCCTGCGCGCCGGAGACGTGATCACATACAAGACCGCCGCGGGCATGGTGACACACCGGATCATGGGCATCGAGTTGAGCAACCAGGGCAACTTCTTCCTCACTCAGGGCGACGCCAACCGCACCGGCGACCGGGCGCGCGTGAGCGCCGAAAACATCGTCGGCAGGATGCGCTACAGCATCCCTCTCGCGGGTTACTTCATCGTCTTTGCCAACTCACTCCTCGGCATGGGCCTGTTCATCGCGCTGCCTACCGCGCTACTGGGCGCTGTCATGTACCGCGAGCACCGGGCCAAGAGCCGGACAAAGGTGCTGCCCGAGGCTGCGAGCAGTTCCAAGGCGGCCTGACAGGTGTCGCGTAACCTCATACTTACGATCGTCTTTTTTACCCTGGCCGTCGCAGGCGTTACCGCAGGTGGCACTTGGGCGTTGTTCAGCGAGACCACGAGCGTGGGCGGCAACACGTTCACGGCCAAATTCGTCTCGCTGAAAGTAGGGAACTTCACCAAATCAACCGGCGGGGCGCCAGCGAGCCAGGCCGTTACTGGCGTGGGCTTCCAACCGAAGGCGGTGATCTTCTACTGGACGCGCCAGACCGCGACGGGGTTTGCCACCATCCAGAGGATGGGCTTTGGCTTCGCCACGGGTGCTTCGAACGAGCGGGCCGTGGCGGTCGCAGAGAGTTTCGACTTGGACCCTACGGAATCCGGCCGGCGGGTGTCAGAGACCAAGGCCATCATCATTCTCTCCAACGGCGTCCCCACCAGGACGGCGGAGGCCGAGGTCACTTCATTTAACGCCGACGGGTTTACTATCAACTGGACGACCAACGAGGCCCGGGCGGACATCATCCATTACATCGCCATCGGCGGCGACGGACTAACCAATGCCCTTGCCAGCACGTTCACCCTGGGGACCGCCGCCGGAAACCAGGCGGTCACAGGTGTTGGCTTCCAGCCCGACGTCGTCTGGTTCCTCTCGAGCTTCACCGCGGCGAACGACACCAACACGGCGGACTCACTGCTGTCCCTGGGGCTTGCAGTGAGCGCTACAAAGGAGGGTGCCCAGGCCCTGGGCACCAACGACAACCAGTCAAGCACCACCGTCCAGAAGTCCCAGCAGCGAACCGATGCCTCCATTCTGGTGCTGAACGCCTCGGTAGCACAGGACGCCATCGCCGATTTCGTGTCCATGAACGCCGACGGCTTCACCGTAAACAAATCGGACGCGCCCGCGGCTACCGTGCCGATTTTCTATCTCGCGCTCAAAGGGGGATGGCACGACGTCGGCAGCTTTGCCCAACCGGCCGCAACCGGAAACCAGGCGAAAACTGGCGTGGGCTTCAGGCCAGGCGCCCTGATGCTGTTGAGCACGAACCACGTTGCCGGGAGCGGCATCGTCGCCGAAACCAAGGTCTCCATCGGGGCTGCTACATCCTCTTCGGTGAGAGGTGGCATCTGGTCGGACTCAGACAACGTCAACCCGTCCAACACCAACAGCTACACATCCACCACGGACGTCATCACGCTGGCCAGTTCGACGAGCACCGTGAATGCACGGGCCGACTTCGTCAGCTTCGACGACGACGGGTTCACCCTCAACTGGTCAGCCGCCGACGCCACGGCGCGCGAGGTCCTCTACTGGGCGATGCGGTAGGGTGGGCAGGGCGTGCCTGCGGGCGCGTTGGAGGGACTTGATCGGTGACTCGTCGCCTCATGTTGCTTATCACCGCCTTCACGCTGGCCGTCGCAGGCGCCACCGCAGGTGGCACATGGGCGCTGTTCAGCAATACGCAGAGCGTCGGCGGGAACACGCTTACGACGTCGACCGCGTTCGTGCGTGTGAAGTACGGCAGTTTCACGAAAAAGACCGATGGATCCGGAACGCAGGCGATCACAGGCGTCGGGTTTACGCCCAAGGCCGTCATCTTCTACTACACCAGGCAGACGGCGACCGGGTTCGCAGCCGTCCAGACCATGGGGTTCGGCTTCGCGGCGGGAGGCAAGGGACAAGGTGTGGCAATCGCAGAGGACGACAATGCCGGGACGTCCAACTCCGGGCGCCGCATGTCGGAGGACTACCCGGTCATCATCCTCTCGAACGGCACTCCCACGACGGCGGCCTATGCGAAGGTAAGCTCCTTTGACGCCGACGGCTTCACGCTCGACTGGTCCGCCAACGAAGCCAGGGCAGACATCATCCGTTACGTTGCCCTCGGCGGCGACGGCATCACCAACGCCTATGCCTTCTCATTTGACCTGGCGACAGGCACGGGCAACCAGGCGGTCACCGGAGTCGGTTTCCGGCCGGACCTGGTCATGTTCCTTTCCGCGTTCACAGCCGCCAAAGACACCGACACGGCGGACTCGCAACTCAGTTTGGGGATCGCGGCTAGCTCCACACAGGAGGGCTCAATTGTCATTGGCAGCGATGACGCTGTGGCCTCAAACGCGACCAAGGTGACCCAACAGAGGACAGATGCCTCAATCTTGCACCTGACCGCCACGATGACGCAGGACGCAATCGTCGACTTCGTTTCGATGGATAGCGACGGTTTCACCGTAAACAAATCGGACGCGCCTGCGGCGACCACTCGCGTTCACTTTCTGGCGCTCAAGGGGGGAACACACAAGGTCGGCAGCATCACCCAGCCTTCTGGCACTGGCAACACGGCCACCACCGGCGTCGGGTTCAAGCCTCGCAGCTTGATGTTGTTCAGCGGAAACAAGGTGGCCGGCTCAGGGATCGTGAACCCCGGAACGATTTCAATCGGCGCCGCTCACGATGCCATCGCCCGCGGGTCAATCTGGAGCGAAGCGAAGAACGTTGACCCGTCCGACACTAACTCTTACACATCGGCAACGGACATTCTCACCCTCGCGGCCTCGGCGAGCACCGTCAACGCGCGGGCGGATCTCACCAGCTTCGACTCCGACGGCTTCACCCTGAACTGGTCAGCAGCCGACGCCACGGCGCGCGAAATCATCTACTGGGCGCTGCGGTAGGGTCCGACGGGAGAGGACACCGTCTCTGTCATTCTGAGCGAAGTGCGAAGCACGGAGCGAAGAATCTAGCTCAGGGGACGGCGCACCGACTGGCTCCGACGGTGACGCGGCGCCGCTCTTGAAGACGACGCACCGCTGGCTCGGTGGCAACGTGCGCGTCCCGGACAGGCCCCCCTATTTAACCGCGCCGTCTACCCAGGCCTTGATGAGGTGGTGGGCGATGGCGATCGCGCCTGGGACTTTCAGGGCCGGGTTCTCGTTGCGCAGCGCCGCGGCGACCTCCGGGCGCGTGTACCAGCGCACGTCGGACATCTCGTCGGCGTCGAAGTTGATCTTGTCCGTCGCCGCGGCGGCGTGGCACCCGATCATCAGCGACGAAGGGAACGGCCACGGCTGCGAGGAGTGGTAGCGCACGTCGGCCACCTCCAGCCCGGACTCCTCCCGCACCTCACGTGCCACTGCCTCCTCGATGGACTCTCCCTGGTCCATGAACCCGGCCAGGCACGAGTAGAACCCTGACGATATGCGGGCGCGCGTCTGCCCGAGGAGGGCGCGGTCGCCCTTGTGCACGAGCATGATCACGACGGGGTCTGTGCGCGGGAAGTGCTCGGCCTTGCAGGCTGTGCACTTGCGCTGCAGGCCGCCGCGCTCGGGCAGCGTGCGCTCGCCGCAGACGGAGCAGAACTTGTGGCGGTTGTGCCAGTCCACCTGCGCCCGGGCCTGGGCGATGATGCCGGTGTCAGAGTGGGCGACCTCTGCGGCCGCGGCGCGGGCCTCCTCGAACTTCAGGCCGGCCGGGAGGCCGAGCGCGGTCGGGTCGGCCACGTTTGAGACGTCGACGGTGAAGTGTGCGACGCCGTCCCTGAGCCCGAGTAGCACAGGCGGCGGCACGCCGGGCGGGAGACGGTCGAGGATGTCCGGCCCCACCCAGCCGAGCGCCGGCGCGGCGAGCACAGGCGCCGTGAGCACGGGCGACCGCGCGCCCCGAGCCTGTCGAGGGGCCCCGTCCGCTTGCCCTGAGCGAGTCGACAAGGCCCTCGTCTGGCCGACTTTCGACCCCTCACCCTCAAGGGGAGAAGGGACGGTGGGCGCGTAGCTCATGAGCACGTTCAGCTTGTACAGGGGCAGGAAGCGCGTGCCCGGCTTGCGCGCCTCGGCCGCCAGCCACGCCGGGTCGCGCCGGAATGCCTCTGCGCGGTCAAACGGGTTGCCTGAGAACGTGTGGTGCAACTACTAATCCTGCGCGCGGCGCGACAACTGCATGCAACGCGGCTGCGCTAAGTGGCTGTCACTTACGCGATTCTGGTTGTGATTTGAGGGAGGCCGACGGTCTCAAGTCGGCTAAGGTCGAGCTTCTGGGAGGCGTGGTCAATGTCCAGTCCCACAAGGCTGCCGTCGGCCGCGAAGTCCGCCACAACGCCGGGCGCGATCTCGACAGTGTCGGTGCCGGCCCTCTCACTGAACTCCAAGTAGAGGGAGTCAGTCACTGGATCGTAATGCATCTTCATGAGCGATACTCAGGTCTTGAACCCACGGTCGAAGAACGCGTTGTGAACTGTCTCGCCGTCGTTCAACGTCACGACCCATAGGATACGCTCGCCGATTTCCGGTACCCATCCCCAGCACCTGGTCATGCCATCAGGCTGATCTTCTTCCCGGCTCAGGGAGTCGTCCAGCACCTGCTCGCACCACTCGCGCTTGAGGTACGGCCTCTTTCGGAGGACCTGCTCCTCAAAATATCGCGTGGTCTTCATTCTCGGCTGGGACGTCCCGTCATCGAGCCGGCAGACTTCTTCGCTCCCCGCCCCCCCGTCTTGAGCCCGCGCGCCTGATCGGCGAGGCGGTGTGACCACGCGCGGGGCCTGGCGCGCTCAGAGTCCACGTCCACCGCGTGGCGCGCCACCTCCTCGTGCACAAGCTCGATGCCCAGCCCGGGCTTGCCGTTCGGGAAGATGCAGCCGTCACGCACATCGAACATCGGCGTGACCATCTTCTCGAACGCGCCGAACCACTCGTGGATGCACTCCTCCCGGTACAGGTTCGGCGTCGTCATGCACACCTGGAAGCTGGCGGCGATGGCCACCGGCCCCAGCGCGTCGTGCGGCGACACCCGGATGTAGTACGCCTCCGCCAGCGCGGCGATGCGCCGCAGCTCCGATATCCCGCCGCACCAGGCCACGTCCGGCATGATGTAGTCCACCAGACGCTCTTGCAGCAGCGGCACGTAGTCCCAGCGGGTGAAGTGCCGCTCGCCGACGCACAGCGGCACCCGCACGTTCTCCCGCACCTGGCGCAGGGCGTCGTTCGACTCGACGTGCGTGGGCTCCTCGAACCACACCAGGTTGATGTGCTCAAGCGCGCGTGCGCCGGCGATGGCCGAGGCGACGTCGAAGCGGGCGTGCGCGTCCACAAGCAGCTCGTAGTCCGGGCCGACGGCCCCGCGCAGCGCGTCCATCCATTCGACGGCCTCTGAGATGGCGCGCGGCGTGAGGCGCTCCACCAGCGACGCGCCCAGGAACGCCGGGTTGGGGTCCCGCTGGCTCTTGAAGGGGTCGGTCTTGATCGCCTGGTAGCCGGCGGCCTTTGTCTTCTTCGCCGCGGCCACCATGTCGTCAATGCCGGTCTTTTCCTGGGACTGGTCCTGCACGTGCGTGTAGAGCGGCACACGGTCGCGCACCGGGCCGCCGAGGAGCTGGTAGATGGGGACGCCGAGGACCTTGCCCCTGATGTCCCAGAGGGCGATGTCTATCGCCGAGATGAGGTGGGACACGTAGCCCCGGCCGTTGAGGTCCGAGTAGGCGTGGAAGATACGCTGCCAGATGTCCTCGATGTTCGCCGGGTCGCAGCCGACCACCAGCGGCTTGACCGCCTCGATGCCGCGCACCAGGTGCGGGTTGGCGAAGTAGTCGGTGCACTCGCCGAGGCCGGTGATGCCCTCGTCC
>CAYWBD010000092.1:0-2613 GCA_964456315.1 uncultured Thermoflexus sp. | reverse complement strand
CACGACTCGATCGGCCTGGGGGAAGACGGGCCCACCCACCAGCCGGTTTCCCAGCTAATGAGCCTGAGACTGATCCCCGGTCTCAGCGTGCTTCGCCCTGCCGACGCCGAGGAGACTCTGGAGGCCTGGCGCACCGCGATGCGCCGCAAGAGCGGACCGGTCTCCCTGGTGCTAACGCGCCAGGCGGTCCCCCCGTTGGCGAGCGCAGGCGCGCAGACAACAGCGCACGGGAATGTCGAGAAGGGCGCCTACATCATCCGTGGAGGCGACGGCACGCCGGCGGTCATCCTCATCGGCACCGGGTCTGAAGTGCAGCTCGCCCTGGGCGCAGCCCAGGTCCTAGAGAAGGACGGCATCAACGCACGGGTCGTGTCCATGCCGTCCTGGGACCTGTTCGACGCCCAGCCGCCCGCCTACCGCGAGGAAGTCCTGCCGCGCGCTGTTCGGGCGCGCGTCGCGGTCGAAGCGGGCACGCCGCTCGGCTGGGAACGCTACGTAGGCCTGGACGGAGAGGTGGTGGGCATCGCCCGCTACGGGGCCTCGGCGCCCGGCGCGGTCGCCATGGCGAAACTGGGCTTCACCATCGAGAACGTCGTGTCAGCAGCGCGCCGGGCAATCCAGCGCGCCGGCTGATCAGCCTGGAGGCAGCAGTGCGCGTCGCGATCGGAGCGGACCACGCAGGGTTCGAGCTAAAGAAAGAGCTCTCCCAGTTCATCCGCGACCTGGGACACGAGGTCACCGACCTCGGCGCACACACGTTTGATCATGCGGACGACTACCCGGACCTGACGGCGCCCGTCGCACGCGCAGTCCAGGCGGGCGACGCCGAGCGCAGCATCGTGATCTGCGGTAGCGGCGTCGGGGCGTCCATAGTCGCCAACAAGTTTCTGAAGGTCCGCGCCGCCATGTGCCACGACACGTACTCGGCGGCCCAGGGCGTCGAGCACGACGACATGAACGTGCTGTGCATGGGATCAAGGGTCATCGGGGTCGCCCTCGCGCAGGAGGTCGTAAAGTCTTTCCTGCGCGCCCGGCTGGACCCGCACCCCAGGTTCAAGCGCCGGCTCGACAAGCTGAACGCGATCGAATCCCAGGAGGCGGGCCGGCTAACAAAGAGCAGGTAGAATCCGACGCGGTGACCGGACAGCCGCCGGCCTTCAGTTCAGACGCCGGCGGCAGCGGAGTGACACAGCACAGCCCAAAGCCTTCTGCCAGCACTGGCGAGGGGACAATCGAGGCAAGTATGGTCCAGACGTTCGTTGAGAAGAAGAACTACAGGGTCGTCGGCACGCGGCCCATCAGGCACGACGGGCTGGAGAAGGTCACAGGCCGTGCCATCTACGGCGCGGACGTGAAGCTGCCGGGCCTGATCTGGGGCGAGGTGCTCCGCAGCCCGCACGCGCACGCCAGGATCAAGAGCATCGACACCTCAGCCGCCGAAGCGATGCCGGGCGTCTTCGCCGTTATCACGCACCGCGATTTTCCGGCCGCGCTGTCCAAAGACATCGACATTGGCGAGGACGTGGTCAACTTCAAGCGGACGAGCGCCAACATCATGGCCTCGGAAAAGGTCGTCTACAAGGGCCACATCGTGGCCGCCGTGGCCGCCGTTGACCGCAACACCGCGCTGGAGGCCGCCAAGCGCATCAAGGTTGTCTACCAGCCGCTGCCGGTGGCGCTGACGGTTGACGAGGCCATGGCGCCGGACGCGCCGATCATCCTTGAAGACCTTATCGGCGACGACCTCGGCGAGAAGGTCCACGACACGAACGTCGCCCGTCATTTCCGCCACGAGTTCGGAGACCCCGAGAAGGCGTTCAAGCAGTGCTCTCTGGTGGTGGAGCGAGAGGTCTCGCTTTCGATGGTCCACCAGGGCTACATCGAGCCGCACAACGCCGTCGCCATCTGGGACCAGGAGGGGCGGCTCACAGTGTGGTCCTCCACGCAGGGCGCGT
This sequence comes from uncultured Thermoflexus sp., assembly GCA_964456315.1. GTDB lineage: Bacteria > Chloroflexota > Dehalococcoidia > Lucifugimonadales > Lucifugimonadaceae > SHXW01. The sequence continues at coordinate 658 of CAYWBD010000092.1, read as the reverse complement.
TCGGAGTGCGGTCACAGACCGCCGGGGTCCTGCGCATGGAGGAGTCCCGGGTCAAGGTCATGCCCGTCGAGATTGGCGGAGGGTTCGGCGGCAAGACCGTCACGTACCTCGCGCCCATCGCCGCGCTGCTCTCCAAGAAGTCTGGCCGGCCGGTGAAGCTCGTCATGGACCGGAAAGGCACGTTCGAGGGCACTGGCCCGGCCCCGGGCGGGAAAGTAAAAGTGAAGATGGGCGTGAACAAGGATGGGAAGATCCTCGCAGCGACGGCCGACATCCGGTTTGAAGCGGGAGCGTATCCCGGTTCCGCAGTTGGCGCGGGCGCAATCTGCGTCCTTGCCCCGTACAACATCCCGAACACCCGCATCGACGGTTACGACGTGCTGGTGAACAAGCCCAAGTCCGCCGCTTACCGGGCGCCCGGGTCCCCGCAGGTGGCCGCGGCCACCGAGGTCGTGGTTGACGAGATCTGCGAGATGAAGGGCTGGGACAAGATCGAGTTCCGCTTGAAGAACGCGTCCCGTGAGGGCACGCGTCGCGGCGACGGGCCACTGTTCATGCGCATCGGCTTTGAAGAAACACTGCGCGCGGCACAGCAGTCCAAGCACTGGCGCACGCCGCTGCAGAAGGGCTCCGGGAATGGGATGCTGCGCGGCCGGGG
>CAYWBD010000091.1:0-10523 GCA_964456315.1 uncultured Thermoflexus sp. | reverse complement strand
AAGGGCGGCTCGATGCACATTTTCGACGCTGCCAAGGGGTTCATGGGCGGGCATGCAATCGTTGGCGGTCAGCTCCCGCTGGCGGCCGGGCTTGCGCTGGCCTGTCAGTACCAGGACACAGACCGGATCGCTGTGGTTTTTTTCGGCGACGGGGCGGTCAACCAGGGGACGTTTCACGAGACTATGAACCTGGCCGCCGTCTGGGAGCTACCGCTGTTGTTTTTCCTGGAGAACAACCTCTACGGGATGGGGTCTGCGGTGGAACGGACGCGGGCCGGCGGGCCTGACATCTTTCCGATCGCAGCCAGCTACGGCATCGAGGCGGTGCTCGTAGACGGGATGGACGCCTTGGCAGTCCGAGAGGCCACCGAGGCGGCGGTCGGGAAGATCCGCGCAGGCGGCGGGCCCAAGTTCATCGAGGCGAAGACGTACCGTTACCAGGGCCACTCGATGGCCGACCCGGCGCGCTACCGGGACCAGGCCGAGCTCGAGTACTGGCTTGCTCGTGACCCTCTGAAGACGTTCCCGAAGCTGCTGCTCGACCGGGAGATCGTGACGCCAGCTGAGTTGGATGGGGCGGTGGCGTCTGCAGCGGCGGAAGTCGAGGCGGCCGTGGCGTTCGCATCAGACAGCCCGCAGCCGGCTTCACCTGAGCTGTTCACCGACATCTACGCCTAGGAGGCGGCCTACTTCCCAAATGCCCGAACTCACCGTCAGACAGGCCATCCAGCGCGCGCTCGAGGAAGCGCTCGACCGTGACCCGCGCGTGTTGGTGATGGGCGAGGACATCGGCAAGTACGGCGGAGCTTATGCCGTGACGGCCGGGTTCCTGGACAAGTACGGCCCGAAGCGCATCAAGGACACGCCGATATCCGAGGCGACGTTCGTTGGCGCAGGCGTGGGTGCGGCGGCGGCGGGGCTCCGCCCGGTCGTGGAACTGATGTCGATCAGCTTTTCGCTGGTGGCGTTCGACCAGATCGTGAACATGGCGGCGAACTTGCGCTACATGTCCGGGGGCCAGATCAAGGTGCCGATGGTCATCCGCGCCCCCACCGGCGCGGGGGCGCAGCTTGGCGCCACTCACTCGCAGAGCTTCGAGACCTGGCTGGCGCAGGTGCCCGGCATGAAAGTGGTTGTGCCGTCCACACCCGCAGACGCGCTGGGCCTGATGCGTTCGGCGCTCAAAGAGGACAACCCGGTGCTCTACGCGGAGCCGGCGGGCCTTTACGGGATGAAGGGAGAAGTCCCTGACGGCAACTTCGTCGTGCCTATCGGAAAGGCGTCAGTCCAGCGCGAGGGGACCCATGTGACGCTGGTCTCCTACGGACACGGGATGCGGGTGCTCCACACCGCCGCGGCCGAGCTGGCCATCCGCGGGGTGCATGCAGAGGTCGTTGACCTGCGGTCACTCAGCCCCCTGGACATGGACACCGTCGCCGACTCGGCGCGCAAGACAGGGCGGGCCCTTACGCTCGACACAGCCCGGCGCACAGGGGGGATCATGGCCGAGGTGTCGGCGCGCCTGCAGGAGATGGCCTCGGACTGGCTGGACGGACCGGTCGTGCGCGTGGGGGCCGAGGACGTCCCCTGGCCCTACAACCGGGAACTCGAGCAGCAGTCCCTCCCGAATGCCGCCGACGTGCTGGCCGCCTTGAAGAGCGGGTTCGGGATATAGCGTGTCCCGGTCACGCCGCGATGACCAGTCAACCAGGCGTCTCGGCGCAAGCTCACCTGGATTCAAACTGACCCATTACCGATAGCCGGGCTACGCCGGCGCGACCGTTTGTCGTAGACTGCCTGCACAAACAGGGTCGCCGTCAGGCGGGGAAAAGGAGGAAGAATAATTGTCTGCGTCAGTCCGGGTGGCGCCACGCGCCATCCTGCGCACCTCCATGTTTTCATCTTCCGCCCGCCGTCAGCAAGGCGCCCCGTAGCCGCGTCTCCAGCCCCGGCGGGCTCCCACACAGGAGTCCTCCGGTGAACCACGAGACGATCCGTAGCTCCGGCCCGCTTTCTCACAACGAGCCCGACGTTCCTGCGCTGCGTGGCATCGGCTGGAATGACGAATGGGCGCGCTTGTTCAAAGCTCACGCCCCGGCCGGCGCCGTTCCCGGACGGCTGGTCCGCATTGACGGCCAGTCTGCTGTGGCGCTGACTGGAGCGGGGACGTGCATCGCCAGGCTGGCCAGCGGCCGTGCCCAGCACGGGAGCGTGGGGACCGCAGCGGTAGGAGATTGGGTCGCTCTCGCCCCCGTAGTGAATGGCGAGGCGACCGTCATGGCCGTGCTGCCCCGGACGTCGACCCTGGCGAGGACGCGCAATGACCAGCTCAGCGTCGCCGACGTCCAGGCGGTGGTCGCAAACGTAGACGTTGTGTTCATCGTGCAGGCAGCGGACAACATTAACGTACGCCGGGCCGAGCGCGAAGTCGCGATCGTTCGTGACAGCGGCGCCCGGCCGGCCCTGGTGCTGTCGAAGCGGGACCTGCTCCCCGACCCTGCCGCAGTGGCGAAGGAGTTGGCGCTGGCTTTGCCTGGTGTCCAGATACACCTTGTCAGCGGCCTCACCGGCGAAGGCGTGGCAGAGATCGCAGCGGCGGGCGCGGGTGGCAGGACGCTGGCGCTGATCGGCGCGTCCGGGGTTGGCAAGTCCACGCTGGTCAACAGGCTGCTTGGCGAGGACGTGCAGCACACCCAGCCTGTCCAGGCCGACGGTAGGCGCGGGAGGCACACGACGAGCGCGCGCAGCCTGTTCGCGCTGCCGGAGGGCGGCGCGCTCATCGACACGCCCGGTATGAGGTCTGTCGGGCTGACAGGGTCGACTGCGGCGGTAGACGCCGTGTTCAGCGACATCGCTGAGCTGGCGCTGCGCTGCCGCTTTCATGACTGCCGCCATGGGGGCGAGCCGGGTTGCGCGGTGGCGGCTGCGGCAGACGCGGGAGAATTGCCCGCAGAGCGGCTGAGCTCTTACTCCAAGCTGACGCGGGAGGCGCAGTGGGTGACGGCAAAGTCAGACCCACGGCTGGCCACGGAGCGCAAGCGGGAGCGCCGACTGCAGAACCGTCGTCTGCGTATCTGGGAGAAGCTGGAGAAGTGATGCCCGCCGGGCGGCCCGGCTGGGGCAGGCCGGCTTGGCGACATCGACCAGGCTTCCGGGCGGGGCTGGTCGCGGGCTCGCAGACGGGTAACTGGACGAACACGCGGTCAGCCGCGTGGATAGAATCAGCGTCCAGTTCATCGCACTAGCCAGGGTGGATGGCCAGGCGCCAGGTCGGCACGGGGTGTCTGGCTGTCCGGTTACGCAGGGCCGGGCGACTGGATCCCTGCCTGCGCAGGAATGACGGGGTTCGCAGGAATGACGGCAGCAGCACAAGCAGGCCATAACGGCATGATTGGCAGCAGCGCGGAGTCTGGTCACATGCGACTTTCCGGCAAGGTAGCGTTGATCTCGGGCGGGGCTCGCGGCATCGGAGCGGCCTGCGGCCGTCTGTTCGCGAGAGAGGGTGCGACGGTGCTCCTTGGCGACGTGCTCGTCGCAGCGGGCGAGGCCAAGGCCAGTGAGATTGCGGCGCTCGGCGGTAGGGCGAGCTTTGTCCGTCTGGACGTCACGAAGGCTGCTGATTGGGACGCCGCCGTCAAGCTGGTGACGGAGCGTCACGGTCGCCTGGACGTGCTTGTGAACAACGCAGGCATCCAGATCGCCCGGCCGTCGTTCGACGAGGTCACGCTCGATGACTGGGAACGCGTCATGGCGGTGAATGCGACGGGCGTGTTCCTTGGCGCCAAGGCGGCATCGCCGGTGATGAAGCAACAGAGGTCGGGTTCGGTGGTGAACATATCGTCGATCTCGGGGATGGTAGGCATCTCCGCGAGCGCCGGGTATGCGGCGTCAAAAGGCGCCGTCCGCATCTTTACGAAATACCTGGCCATCCAGATGGCGCCGTACGGGGTCCGGGCGAACTCGATCCACCCCGGCGGGGTCTGGACGGACCTGACTGCGTCAGGCTTCGCACAGCCGGAGGTCCTGGCGCGCAGTGTCGCCGAGCACCCGATTGGGCGAGTGGGTCAGCCTGAGGACATCGCCTACGCAGCCCTGTACCTGGCCTCGGACGAGTCGGCATGGGTCACGGGGTCTGAGCTGGTGGTTGACGGCGGGTTCACTGCGAAGTAGGACTTCGCCCCGGGTGACGCACCCCAGAGGCCGCCGTGCTACAGGCGCTGGGCGATCTCGATGGTGATGCCGTCGGGGTCGGCGAAATAGACACCCCGTACCCCCGGCGGTGGCAGCGTGCCGGGAGGCGAACCGGCGGGCGCGAGGCTCGCCAGTGTGCCGTAAAAGCGGACGCCTATTGAGCGCAAGTCTCGTGCCAGCTGGTCGACGTCCGGGACGTCAAACCCGATGTGCGCCGTGCCAGGTTGGTTGATCTTCGGGTTGATCGGCGGGGCACCCCCGCCTGCGTACTGGATGAGCTCGAGCGCGAAGTCACCGGCGGTTACGAGCGCCATTTTGAGTCGCGCGCCGGGGACGCCGACGATCGCCTCGATCCCTGGGCCGGTCCGCTCCCAACGTCGCGCCAGGCTCATGCCGAGCACGTCGGTATAGAAGCGGACGGAGCGGTCGAGGTCCGACACGGTAAAGCTGGTGTGGGAGTGCTTCAACGGCGGTTTCGCCTCAAAATGCCTGACCGGGGTGCGGACCTTCTCTGAACACGGCGCGCTGTTTCTTGACGGGCAACCTCGCCCGGCGCGCCGGAGATTGTGTACCCTCTTACCCTATCTGTCCGTTGAACGAACTGCACGTGGCGGCCGGTCGCTCCTGACCGCCGCGCCGGGCCCGGGCCGGAGGAACGTAATTGGCTACTCGAGTGACGATGCCCGCGATGGGCGCTGACATGACCGAGGGGACAGTCGCCAAGTGGCTCCGCAAAGAGGGCGAGGGCGTGAAGCGCGGCGACAAGATGGCCGAGATCGAGACGGACAAGACCGTTGTTGAGATGGAGGCCTACGCGGACGGCACGCTGCTGAAGATTGTCGTTCCCGCAGGCAAGAAGGTGCCAGTTGGCCAGCTCATCGCATGGATCGGTCAGCCCGGCGAAAAGGTGCCGGAGGAGGCCGGTGGACCGGTCACGGCGATCGGCCCGGCGGCGCGGATTGCGCCCCCGCCACCAGCCACGCACGCAGCACCTGCCGCGATGCCCGCCGCCCGTCCCGCCGTGGCTGCGCCGGCAGCCGTGCCGTCAGCCGTCGCAAGCGCGCCTTCCACCGATGGAGAGCGAGTCAAAGCCTCGCCGATGGCCCGGACGCTGGCGTCAGAGCGCGGGATCGACCTTTTGGCGGTCCCAGGCACGGGGCCGGGTGGCCGCATTACCAGGGACGATGTCCTGAACTTCCGGCCCGCGCCCTCCCGTCCTGCCGCGCCAGCGGGACGCCCGGCGCCGGCGGTGGTCGCCCATGACATCCCGCTGACGAGCATGCGACAGGCTATCGCCCGAGTGACGGTGCGGTCGAAGACCGAGGCCCCGCATTTCTACGTCACGGTGGCGGTTGACATGACGGACACGTTGCGCTTCCGGCAGCACCTGAACCTGGCGCTGGCAGACTCGGGGGCTAAAGTCTCTGTCAACGACATGATCGTGAAGGCCTGCTCAAACGCGCTGCTGAAGTACCCGAAGTTCAACACCTCGTTTGCCGGAGACAAGCTGCAGGGCCATGCCGACATCAACATCGGCATCGCCATCGCGCTGGAACAGGGCCTGCTTGTGCCTGCGCTACTGAAGTGTCAGGGCAAGAGCCTCGTCGAGCTATCCGCGATGACGAAGGACCTTGGCAACCGGGCCCGCGGCAAGGGCGGGACGCTGACCCAGCAGGAGCTGACCGCGGGGACGTTCGGCATCTCCAACCTGGGTATGTTCGACGTCGAGAGCTTCTCGGCGATCATCGTGCCCGGGCAGTCGGCGATACTGGCGACGGGGACGGTGAAAAAGACGCCGGTCGTGAGGGGCGAGCAGGTGGCAGTGGCAGACGTGATGCACGCCACGATCTCGTGCGACCACCGTGTTGCCGACGGCGCGGAGGCCGCGGTGTTCCTGACTGAGGTGAAGCGCAACCTGGAGAACCCCGCCCTGCTGATGTTGTAGGTGGGGGTCATTCGTTCAGCGAACGTTCAGGCCGGTCAACCTGCTGTGGCCGGATCAGGTGTTTTGGGGGCGGGAGGGACCTGCGGGCCGATGCGGTTTGTACCCGCCTTGCACCGCGATGATGCTAGGCCTCGCCTTGGAGAGACTCGCAGTTGACGTTCGAATACTTCCGCGAGACCTTCACGCCCGAGCAGGAGGCGGTGCTGCGTCGGTTTTTCACCAATACAGACCGCCCCGTGTTCGCGCTCATCAACCTGCCGGAGGTGGTCAAAGGCGCTCTGTTTGCGCGCTACTCGCGCACGCACAAGTCGCTGCGCAGGCTGTTCCTGGACGAGTTCTACGAGAAGCCAGACGCGGGCGTCCAGGCCATCGCCGCACAGGTGTCCCCCAGCGACGCTGCGGCAGGATCGAAGCGCGCAGAGGACCTCTATGAACGCGTGCTTTCTGAGTACGGCGATGATTCGGTGGCGCAGCTGGGCGGCGCGCACCTGGCGTGCGAGCAGGCCTCGAACATCCTGACGAAGGTGCTCGAATGGGGCCGGCTCGCAGCTTACCTCGAGCAGAGCACGCGGTACATCTTTTACGACCGCAAGCTGGGACCGCAGTATCGCTTCTTCACACCGCCTGAAGTCGCCGCGGTCCCGGACGTTGCCACGCGCTACAGGGCCGACATGGAGTGGCTCTTCGGCGTGTACTCGGACATGGTGAAGCAACTTGCGTCGGACTTCGAGAAAGCACGCCCGCGCAAGCCGGGCGAGATCGAACAGGCGTGGCGGACGGCGCTGCGGACGCAGGCCTGCGATGTGGCGCGCGGGCTCCTACCAGCGGCGACAACATCAAACCTGGGGATCTACGCCACAGGGCAGGCGTACGAGGCGCTGCTCCTGCGGATGCGGGCGCATCCCCTCGCAGAGGCGCGTGATTACGCAGGCCTGATGCTCGCCGAGCTCCGCCTGGTGATCCCTGCGTTCCTTCGCCGGGTGGACCTGCCCGACCGGGGCGGCGTCTGGAGCGACTACCTGCGGTCTACCGCGCAGCGAACTGCTGAGGCGGCCGCGGCGTTGGGCGGCGCCACAGAGCCTGCCGGGCGGCCTGAGGTCACGCTCGTCGACTGGGACCCGGACGCCGAAATCAAAGTTGTCGCGGCGGCCTTGTACCCGCACAGTGAAACCGCCGACGACCATTTGCTACAGGCCGCCCGCGCCATGTCGCCAGAAGACCGCCTGAGAGTCTTGCGCGCTTACGTGGGCGACCGCGTGAACCGCAGGCACAAGCCGGGTCGCGCCTTCGAGCGCGCCCACTACCGTTTTGACGTGTTGTGCGACTTTGGGGCGTTCCGTGACCTCCAGCGCCACCGGATGCTGACCATCCAGTGGCAGCGGCTTGGGACGACTCACGGGTACGTAGAACCGCCTGAGACAACGGCCACCGGGCGCTCCGGTTTGTGGTCGGAGGCGATGGAGCGGATGGCGGCGCTGCACCGCGCACTGGCCAGCGCCTGTGGCGCAGATGTCGCGCAGTACGCAGTGCCGTTCGCGTACCGCGTTCGTTTCGTCATCGACATGAACGCGCGGGAAGCGATGCACCTGCTTGAGCTGCGCACGTCGCCGCAGGGCCACCCGGCTTACCGGCGGGTCTGCCAGGAGATGCACCGTCTGATCCGCGACGAGGCGGGGCACGGGGCGATCGCGGAGTCGATGAAGTTTGTGGACTACGCGGGCTACGAGCTGGGGCGGCTGGATTCGGCTCAGCGGGAGATAAACCGCAGCAAGGCCGCCGACCAGCAGCCAGGCCTGACTGAGTAACGCGCGCTTCCGGAAGTGGACGCAACACAAGACCAGATCGCCGGCGACGGCGCTGGCGGGAAGCCGTCCCGAGATCAACCTGAAGAGGTCGTTTCTGACCCCTCACCCTAAACCCTCTCCCGCAAGGGGAGAGGGGACGGGCCTAGATGGATGACGCGCCCTGGCAGCCATTCGGCGACGCCCCTGCCGAGCCGCCTAGCAGGTGGCTGGCAAGCCACTGCTAACCCTCTCCCGCAAGGGGAGAGGGGACGGGTTCAAGTGGGTCACGGCCCGGGCAGGACCTTAACCGCCAAGCAAGTGGCTGGCAAGCCACTGCTCCTGCCACTCGTGGTCGAGGTAGCCGTAGCCGGAGTTGGCGCGTATTTCGCAGCGGCCTTTCACCAGGTCGGCAAACGCCACTGCAGGACCAGCGTCCGCTTTGATGCAGGCGATGAGCGTTTCGGCTTTGATGTCGGCCGCGAACAGGGCCGGGTCGTAAAGCGTCCTGAGCATGACGGCCGCCTGCGGCCACTGCGCCGGGTTGGCGCGCCGGAAGTCATTGAACTCCTGGAGCGGGTAGGCATCCGTCCTGTCGATGCGCCTGACGCTGTCGCGAAACAGCAGCTGCCCGTTTAGGAGGAGGGTGCTTATCTGGGGACGGAAGGCGGCGGTGATTGCGGCCAGGTCGTTCCCGGCGGCCGCAACTTTGCGGGTGTCCACCTCTGGCCTGGCAAGGAGCACGTCGGCGGCGCGCAGGCAGTCTGCGACGATCTCGCGCCACTTGTAGCTGCCTGCGCCGGGCAGACCATCGGTAAGCAGACCAGGGTAGGCGGCCCTGTATGAGGAGTCTGAGAGCCGTTGCCCGCGGTGGCAGACGGCCATCACCACGTATCTGGCGCGCCGCTCGACTGAGGGGACGCCACGCACGCTGCCGTACCCCGGCGCCTCGATGAGGGCCGGGTGAGGGCCTTTGCCAGTGGGCACCGAAAAGTAGGCGAAAAGCGGGTAGCCACCGATGCCCTTGAAGCGTGCCGCGAACACCGATGAGAACTCGTTGGACCGCAGTGGCATTGGCTTCAGGTCCACCGGGTCTTTGGACAGTGAAGCAACCTCTGTCCGGACGGCGTTCCAGTAGGCTTCGAATGCGATGCGCGGGTCCTCGGTTAGCTCGCCGCCGTAGAGCCGGTGCAGGACGTCCGGCGCACCCAGGTGCTCAGGTGGTGCGGGAGGCTGGACGGGGCCGGTGCGGGCGACCGGCTCTGGCCGCAGCCTGTCCGACATGAACCGGTTGACGGTCTCGCCGTGCCCGACGCCGGTGCCTGCGTCGTGGGCGCAGTTCTCGTACGGGAAGAGGCTCTTGTCAGCGCTGCCGATGACGTCGAACAGGGCAAAGCCGGTCTCCGGTGGGCAGACGTCGTCCCTGAGCCCGATGTTCACGATGATCGGGCACTTTATGGCGCTGGCGAAGTTGTGGATGTCGTAGTAGTCGAGTGTTTCCCTGACCCTGGCCAGCCGGTCGGGGTATGAACGCAGGTAGTCGTTGATCTCCTCGTACGGGTATGACCGTGTGAGCGCCGCCGCGTCCAGCATCGAGCACAGGTACGGCGCGCCGGCGGAAGCAGCGGCCACCCGGTCCGCTCTGAGTGCGGCGACGAGGAGCGTCAACGCCCCGCCCTGGCTAGAGCCCTGAACGCCGACCCTGGCGGGATCAACTTCGGGCAGGGCGCTCAGGAAATCGAATGCACGCACGGCGTCGATGTAGAAGCCCCTGTAGCCATAGGCGTCCCGGTCGTCGGCTTTGTGGGTGAGCAGGCCGGGGTATCCGGGGTTGAACACCGAGTTGCTGCGGAGTTTGCCGCGTGGCGCGGCGGAGAACGCGGCGTAGCCCAGCATCGCGAGGTCAGTCGGGAGCTTGGGCTCGCTGACGTAGCCGGGCACGAACAGCATCCCAGGGAGGCGTTCACGGCGCCCGCGGGGGCGGCAGTACCACCCGGCGATGTCCAAGCCGCTATAGCTGCGGTACCGGGCCTCGAACACCTCGACCTCGGGGGTTGAACGCAGTGGGTCCGGTTCCAGGCGCTGGTTCAGCGGGGTGCGCTCAGTCTCGGCCAGCGTTTCGGCCCAGAAGCGGTCGAAGTCAGGCGGCCGCCGCACACTGCTTTTGAAGTCCTGCGGCCTGGGGGTCGGCTTGTAGATTGTGTTCGGGACTGCTGGGGGCATGGGTTTCGCTCCGAGGCAGGTTGTACGCTGGGGCCGCGGGCACGTCAAGCAGGTCCGGGCCGCCGGTAGCCGCGGGTCATTGCGATGACAGGTATCGCGCATGCAGCGCAGGTGAGCGCAGCGGCCACAAAAAACCCGCGGAACACTGTCAGCCCTGCGGCTGCCGCGCCGGCTGAGATCTGCTCCTGGACGGCGGGGTCGGTTGAGAACGCGGGGAGCCCAGAAGCGAGGTCGCTGAACCTAACGGTGCCCCAGGCCGTGAGCGCGGCCAGGCCGACGGTCATGCCGACCATGCGTGCCGCGGTAAGCACTGAGGAGGCCGTCCCTCGCTGCGATGGCGGCGCGTTGAACAAGGCGCTCTCGGCGACGGGCGCGATCAGCAG
>CAYWBD010000090.1:0-1591 GCA_964456315.1 uncultured Thermoflexus sp. | reverse complement strand
GGCCCCTGCGGGGCCTCCGGTCGGCATGAGGGTTGACCCTGACAGTGACGTTCTCCGAGTCCGCACTCCCCCAGCGCGGGCTCGCACTCCTGGCCCGGGTCTCAGGGGGAGTAACACCGACCCTACACGGCCACCGCGCGTTACACGGTCACCGCGCCCACGCTGTTGATGCGCGGGAAGTGTGTCGGGGCCTGGCGCCAGGAGTCACCCTCGTCGGCGCTGTGGAAGAGCTGGCCGGTGTTCGTGCCGACATACAGGCCCGCGGGCCGCAACACATCAACCGCCATACCGTGACGCAGGACATTCACGTAGGCCCCGGTCTGCGGCAGGCCCTTTGTCAGCTTGTCCAAGGTCTTGCCCTGGTTGCGGGAGCGGTAGACGGCCATCGCCGCGTCGGGGACCCAGTGCTTGTAGCCGCTGATGCCCGGGCACACCCATATGGTGTCGGCGCTATGCGGGTGGACGGCCATGCTGAAGCCCCAGTCCGACGGCAGGCCTCCTGTGATCTCGACCCAGTCGTCTGCGCCACTATCAGAGCGGTACACGCCGCAGTGGTTCTGCTGATACAGGCGCCGGGGCTCCGCCGCGTTCAGGACGACGCTGTGGACACACTGGCCGAACTCGGGGTAAGTCGGCGGCTGGTCAGGCGTGAAGTTCGTGCGAGTGCCCTTGTTGGCAGTCTGCCAGGTGGCGCCCCCGTCGATCGTGCGGAACACCCCCGCTGCCGATATCGCGATGTACATTCGCTTGATGTCAACCGGGTCCAGGACGATGTGGTGCAGGCACATCCCACCTGCGCCGGGGCGCCACTGCTCTCGGGTCGGGTGTTCATTCAGAGACTTGGTGAACTGCCAGGTGGCCCCGTTGTCGGTGCTCTTGAACAGCGCGGCGGGCTCGACGCCGGCGTAGATGACGCCTGGCTCGCCGGGCCGCCCTGGCGTCACATTCCAGATCTTCTCCACCTTCAGGCCGGAGTCCGCGGGGAAGGCCGGCCCTGACTTTGGCTCGTCCCAGGTGTGGCCCAAGTCCATGCTCTGCTGCACACGAGACCCGAACCAGGGATCGCTCACAGCCGCCATGAGCGTGCGGGTGCGAGGGTCCAGGGCCATGTGCATGACGTTCAGGCCCTCGAAATACGGGCCGCGCACTTTCCAGCTCGAGCGGGCCGGTGCGCTCTCCATGACAAACGCACCTTTTTGCGTCCCGATGAGCACCAGCACCTGGTCAGCCATTTCACCACCCCCTGTTGCCATTTGCGATTACGGACGCCCGGCCTGCTCATACGACGTAAACGGTCCTGCGAACTCGACAGCCCGAACGGGCTGTCGTTGGCTCTCCTATCCTCCCGCGATGGACCCGATGATCAGGTACGGCTCTGCGCCAGACGCCACCGCGTCCGGCAGCGGCGTGTCGGGCGGGTCGTTCGACAGGTCTTCCTTGCAGGCGTAAAAGCGCACAAGGGGCCGGCGGAGTTTAGTCACATGGTCGCGGACCGTCCCCTTGAGCATTGGGTAGCGGGCCTCCAGCGCGTCCAGCCCCGACGTGTCCAGGGACACCAGACGCTGCATGTCCAGCACCACGGCGCGCGTCC
>CAYWBD010000089.1:0-2331 GCA_964456315.1 uncultured Thermoflexus sp. | reverse complement strand
CGCCACACCCGAACGCTTCATCGGGGGCGCCCCCCAACCAGCCGCCTTGCCGACCGCAGCCTGGATCAACAAGCCGGCCACACAGGAGGTAGCTCACTAAATTCGGACGTCAACCGTCTCACCTGGCTTGACAGGCCCCGGCGGGCCCCGAAGCCCTGCCTGGCAGGGGCGCCCAACCCCCACGCCTAGTGATCCTCATCACGCAGCAGACCAAGGCCCCCCTCGCTCAGCGCGCCGGGCTGCCTGTGGTCTCGCTCCGCAGGACTTCGAGCTGTATTACGAACTCGGTCGCCCCGCTTTGGGCCGCTCCTCCGGTGGCAGGACTAACCCTGCCAGACCCAGCTGGCGCAGCCACGGCGCTCTGAGCAAGAGACTTGATCACGACAGACCTGAATGTTGGCTCTGCCTGGAGCAGCCTCACGTAGGCGAATAACGCCTCATTAGACCCGGCTGACGCCGTCACGTGGGCGGTCGCGCCGTCATCGTCAACCTTATTCACGGTCACCCCCGGCGGCCTGAGCGTGGTGAGTGCCGCAATAGTCTCCGGGATACCACGGTCGAAGTCCCTGATATAGGCGCTGGCTGCCCGCAGGCCCTGTGTCCTGGCTCTGAGCACATCGACCTCGCCCTCGGTGGTCCTCAGCGCCGCCAGGTCTCGCTCCCGCATTTGCACTTGCCGTTCTACGGATCGCACTTCCTCTGAAAGTGTTTCTACCCCGTGCTCCGACTGCGCCCTGAGGCGGAAAAGGCCCCCGGCGCTGGCTGCGAGGCACAGCATCAGGAGGCCGGTGAGGATGACCTTGACAGGGAATGGATGCTGCTGGTGCCGGTAGGGCAGGAACTCAAGCTTGGGCCTCGGCAGCAGGGGTACGGGGTTCCTGAACCCGGGGACCTTGCTGCCGGCCATCAGCACCAGCCCGACGTTTGCAGCGTATCGGGAAAAAGAGAACTCTTTTGGGGCCCTGAGCGTCGGGGGCGCGCCAGTCTTCTTATAGGGGAGTCGCTCCACCGCCTCCTTCGTCGTGCCGCAGACAGACCGGCCCGAGCCAGTTAGGAACAGCGGCGCCGAGTCAGGAAATCGCGTGTCGTGGTAAAGCGTGTTGTAGAACGCGACGCTCTTGATGACGTTGCTCCGCAGCGTGGTCACCCACACCTCCTTCGGCATGCTGGCGTCCAGGGTGATCTCGCGCATGACCTCTGGCAGGCCGTTTTTCAGGACCAGCACCATCAACCTCGTCGCTTCAGTGTCCACTACCAGGCCCGAGGGGAAGTTCACAGCGGCGGCCAGGGCGAGCGCCTTGGGCTGGGCGCTGGCGAACCTCGCCCCCGTCTCCTCGAGCGCCTCCAGGTCAGCTTCCACCGCCTTCTTGTGAATCCCGACGGCGTAAACGTCGTACACCGGGTCCCCGTCGCCTGCCATTAGCAGCGCGTCCACCTGCTCAGCCCTTGCGGCCTCCTGGAGGTCGACTGGAGTGGCTTCCCAGTCCAACTGGACCTCATCCAGGTTGACGCCCATGACGTCGGAACACGCTTCGAGGACCGCCTGTTCCAGGGTGATATCCGGCTTGCGTGACACGAGGAACCTGCGCTGAACAACGTTTCGGCCTGCGATCGCCACCGCCAGTTTGTGGTGGCGCACTTTGCCCTTGCTCCCGACTTCTGCCAGCACCCTGGACATGTGGGCTGAGAACCTCTGCCGGTCAGCCACGACGCCGTCCTGGACTACCCCGTCCGGCAGCCTGATCTCTGCCCACTTCAACACACGGTTGGCGCGGGCGACGACGACCCTGAGCGATGCGTCGCTAATGGAGACCGTGTACAGCTGGCTGATCGGCGTCAGACGCAGAGCTGGGAGGGAAAACGTCCGTTTCCAGTCGTGATGCGGAGGAGCAACTCTGATCTGGCGTAAGTTGCGCCCCAAGGAACGAAGGGCCCGCGCCGGAGAGAAACGCTGGCGGCCCGGGTCCTTCCACACCAGCTCTTCGAGTTCGATCGTCTCCTCAAGGTCTTCGTCTGTCTGCCGTTCCTCCTGGGCGTCTTCGCCAGGCTCGACCGGACCCACTGTTGGCCCGACTGGCCCAGTTTCATGCGTGGGCGGCGTGAGAACAGGTAACGCGGCCACGGCGGGCGCCTGCCGCGCCTCGGTCTGCGCGGCAATGGGCGGGCGGAGATCGGCCGGCACTGGCCGGCTGATCTGCCGCGCGGGCAAGGGGGGCATCTGCGGGGGAGCGTGTCGCACGGGCTCCGGTGCTGACGGGAGGACATCGGCCAGTACGGGCTTGCTGACCTGCGGCTCTATCACCTGAGGGCGGACATCGGCGAGCACGGGCT
>CAYWBD010000088.1:0-6636 GCA_964456315.1 uncultured Thermoflexus sp. | reverse complement strand
AAGGTTCGAATCCTTCCTCGGGAGCCACCTACCCTCGCATTACACTTGCGGCAAGGTTGCCGGGCGGCGTCGTGGCCTTCGAGCGCGGCGCGACACGGGCCGGTATCGGCGACTAGCGGTACGCTTGAGGCTGGATTCGTGTGTCGCCGTTCCGGCGGCCTGTGTTTTTGTGGGCGGAGGCGCTTGAGCCGAGGCTGCGCGGCAATGGACGTTGGATGTCGGTACCCAGCGCCCTGACCGGTCCATACCGCGGGCATGTCACCACGTGGTCGTTGACCATGCCCACAGCCTGCATGAACGCGTAGGCGCCGACCGGACCGAAGAACTTGAAGCCGCGCCGGACCATCTCCTTGCTCATGTGCTCCGACTCAGCAGTCCTGGCCGGCAGTTCAGACATCGCGCGCCAGGCGTTCTGGCGCTGCGTGCCTCCGGCGAGCGCCCACATGTACGCAGCCAGGCCGCCGTACTCTTTCTGGACGGCTAGCGCGGCGCGAGCGTTGGCGATGACCGACTTGATCTTCAGCCGGTTGCGGACGATGCCAGCGTCTTGCATGAGATCCTCGACCTTGTCATCCCCGAACGCCGCGACCCGCGGGAGGTCGTAGCCGGCAAAGGCGTGGCGGTAGCCCTCGCGCTTCTTCAGCACCAGCTCCCAGTTGAGGCCCGCCTGCGCGCCCTCCAGCACGAGGTGCTCGAACAGGTGGCGGTCGTCAAAAGACGGCACGCCCCATTCGGCGTCGTGGTACTCGTTCATCAGCGGGCTCTGGGCCCACTCGCAGCGTTCCACTGTCACGGGGCGCCTCCTGGCGGGGTGCGGCGGCCTGGATCAAGCCCCAACATTTTGCGGCAGCGGGCCTCGGCGCGGGGTGTCCTGGCGACGGACGCAAACGTGCCATGACGCCACCGCGCGTTGACTGGGAGTTCCGGCCGCTGCTAGGCTCGCCGACATGCCAGATAGCAGGTCCGACCAGCCGTCGCCACCACGACACGGCGCCCACTCGCCCAACGACACGACCACTGCCGCCAGCGCGGCTGGAAGTCACGCCGACATCGCCGCGCCCCACCTCACGCAGGCCATGGAGAACTACCTGCTCTCGATCTACCTGGTCGAGGAGCAAGGCCTGCGTGTCACCAACCAGAACCTGGTTGAGCAGCTGCGGCGCGTCCCGGCCACCGAGCACCTCGGCACCTCGCTGCCGTCTGTGTCCGGCATGCTGCGCCGGATGGAAGCGGAGGGGCTCATCGGCATCGGCGAGAGCCGCGACATTTCGCTTACCCCGCACGGCAAGACGCTGGCAGCCCGCATCATCCGCAGGCACCGGCTGGCGGCGAAGATGATCGTGGACCTGCTCGGGGTGCCACTGCACATGGTCAACGCGGAGGCGCACAGGCTCGAGCACGCCATCTCACAGCAGCTCGAGGCCCGCATCCAGGCCACGCTTGGCGACCCTGCGACTGACCCCTTCGGGCAGCCCATCCCCGGTGGCAGCTACGTGGCGCCCAGGGGCGTGGTGTCCCTGGACAACGCCTCGCCGGGGTCGCTGGTGACCGTGGACCGCATCCCCGAGGACGACGAGGCGCTTGTGCAGTACCTGGCGCAGTGCGGGGTGCTGCCCGGCGTTGAGCTCACGGTCGAGGAAGTGGCGCCGTACCGGGGCGTGGTCACACTTAGAGTCGGCGACCGCCTGGCCGTTCTTGGGCATGCCGTGGCGGCGAGGATCAGGGTGCGCCCGGCGTAGGGGCCGACGGGTCCCCTCTCCCACCGGGAGAGGGCGGGGGTGAGGCGCACTCTTCCGGCTTACCCTTCGGCCTTGCCTACGGCAGGCTAGCTCAGGGCGAACGGCTCTCCAAGAGGAGCCGCACTTGAGCGGTGCGATGCGGCCCACGCTCGAGCGACGCATTTGCGCCCGCATGCCGACCGGCTCGAACAAGGACTAGAATCTCGCCGCGCGGAATGAGCGCGTGAGCGCGCGCCAGTCCTCGCGACGAGGAGGGAACGGACATGATCGGAGACAAGCTCGGGGAGCACACAGGCAAGGTGACGGGTACGCGGTTCCTGCCAGGGGCTGACGGGAAGCACGTCGTGATGGAGATCTCGTTCCAGGCCGCAGGGAAGATGCTGGGCGTCGAGACGACCGACATGGGCACGTACACGGTGTACGAGCGCATCCCCGGCCAGCTTTACGGCAAGGGCCAGGGGTTCATCGGCACCAAGGACGGCGAGGGGATCATCTGGGAAGGGATGGGCGTGGGCCAGATGACTGGCAAGGGCATGGGCGTCAGGTACCGGGCCGCGGTGACGTATCAGACGAGCTCGAAGAAGCTGGCACGGCTTAACAACGTGGTGGGCATGATCGAGCACGAGACCGACGAAGCGGGGAACGTGAAGTCCGCCTACTGGGAGTGGAAGTAGGCGAGGCGAAGCCACCGGGGACCTGAAGCGCGTCGGCGCTGCAGGAATCTCGAGTCACGCGTTGAAGCGGCGGGAGCGTGAATGCGGACCCGATCGTGCGCTGCAGCGCGAGTCTGGTCCCCGGTGGACATCCGCCTGCGCGGGGCCACTGCCAGCCGCGGGGGTTTTCGGCTTTTTCAGCGGGCCTTTCAGCATCGTGACCCGCCGATGGCTGGGTGTCCGCTGGCCGCCGAGCGCGACCGGCGGGCTGTCTCGCCAGGCTTCTTTCGCCGTGCGAGACCCCGAATTGACGACCGAGTCCGCATTCGAGTCAGGGCTGAGGCGAGGTAGCGCCGCCCCGAAGTGCTCCTCCGTTCGATGGTGGCGCCGCGGCCTGCGTTGGGGCAGGGGCGTCGGTGTGTCCGCGGTCACCTGCAGCGGCGGCGCGTGGCCGGCCACGTCCGCGCTGAGTACCTGTTGGGCGAAGCGTAGCACGGATGTTCTAAGGTCTGTCAAGGGGCATGACGTGCGATGCCCGAGCCGCTACTCAGCGCATAATTGCGCGCCAAAGGTTCGCTGAGTACCACAACTATGAACACCATCCGAGTCGCGGTCATAGCGCTCGCGACGCTGCTCGGAATCGTGGGCGGAGTCGCGGCGGTCGGCCAGCTTATCGACTGGGGCGCACCCGGTTGGTCCAAGACAGACGTCGCTAGGGCTACCACCGGCGTGGTTACGGTCGCAGCGCTGGTATCGCTGATCATCGCGTTTAGATGGCGCCCGGGTCCGTCTGACGCGGGCGTAATAAACGCGCCATCGGCTCTCGCCGAAGCGCCCGTCATGGCCGGCGCGCCCGCGTCGCTCGGCGATGCTTTCGTCGGGCGCAAGGTCGAGACGGCAGGTATTCAGGCGGGGTTTGCGGCGAACAAACGCGCCGTCGTCATCGCAGGCGGGCCCGGGATGGGCAAGAGCCGCCTCGCCGCCGAGTACGTCCACAGGCACAAGCTCCCCGGCTATTGGGTCAACGCGGAGGGCACAGTCGAGCGGACGCTTGCGCGCCTGGCCACGGGCCTTATGGGCGCCGACGCCGGGGGCGGCGATGACAAGGACCTGGCCGCTGAGGCGGTGAAGCGCCTGTCTGAGTGCCCGCCGGGCACGGTCCTCGTGGTGGACTCGGCGCCGTCCCTCGACTTCGTGAATGAGCTTGTCAACCGCGCAGGGAAGGCGACGGTGCTCGCCACGACCCGCGACGCCAGAAAAGGCGTGCTGAACCGCAGCGCAGGCGCGCTCGTGGAAATACGCGAGCTCGACCGCGACTCGGCGGTCAGCATCCTGTGCTCACGCGTATTGCAGCCGAAGACGATCAACCCGCGTGACCCGCGCCTGCGCGAGATAGCGAAGGCAGTCGGGGACCTGCCTCTGGCGCTCGAGGCGCTGGCCGTGCGGCTGGCCGAGGACGCGGCGACGCCTGAGTCCGTGCTGGGCGCACTTCGCAAGACGCCCAACCCGGTCGAGTTCGAGGCCTTCAAGAAGGCGGGCGGCGAGACGATCCGCCGCCCGGACGGCGTGTTCGTCGCGCTCCAGGGGACGTTGACATCCCTGCCGCCAGACGTCAGGACAGATATTTCGGGCATCGGATACGTCGCGGACGTGCCTGTCCCCTTCGCTCTCGCCAAGGCCCTCTCGACCCGGGACGGCAGCAGGTTCGACGACCTGCTGCGGGAGTGCCGCAGGCAGTCGGTGCTAACCGTCGCTGGCGACGCTGTTGTCGTCCACGCGCTCACTTCCGCAGCCATCGCGGCTGCGAACGCCGCGACCAACCTCGAAGTGGCTCTGGGCTTCGCGAACAGGAGGCTGAACGCAATTAACACAGACGACCCGCGCGCGATGCGCGGAGAGGCGGCGCACTATGGGTCGTTCCTGGCACATGCCCGCCGGATCTTGGGCGTTGAGCACGAATCTACTCTTGCTGTCGCCAACAACCTGGCAGTTGGCCTCAGACAGAGTCTTGGGCGAACGACGGAGGCGGTGACGCTCGACGAAGAAACGCTTCCGGTGAGAGTGCACTTGCTGGGCGCGGAGCACCCGGACACGCTCGCAAACCGCAACAACCTGGCCAATGGCTACCGGGCCATGGGGCGTACGGCAGAGGCGGTGACGCTCAATGAAGAAACGCTGAGGGTGAGCGAGCGCGTGCTGGGCGCGGAGCACCCGCACACGCTCGCAAGCCGCAACAACTTGGCCGAAGGCTTTCGCGCGCTCGGGCGCACGGCAGAGGCGGCGGAGCTAGACGAGGGGACGCTTCGGTTGAGAGAGCAAGTCCTAGGACCGGAGCATCGCGACACGCTGGCGAGCCGCAACAACCTAGCCATTGGCTACCGCGCCCTCGGGCGGATCGCGGAGGCGGTGAAGCTCGATGAAGGGACGCAGCCGACAATGGAGCGCGTGTTGGGCCCGGAGCACCCCGAAACGCTCGCAAGCCGCGACAACCTGGCGGCCGATTACTACGCCATCGGGCGGACGGTAGAGGCGGTACGGCTCTGGGAGGAGACGCTTTCATTGAGGGAGCGGATCCTGGGATTGGAGCACCCCGCGACGCTCAAAAATCGGACTAACCTGGCCGGTGGTTACCAGGCCTTGAGCCGTAACGCGGAGGCCGTCCGGGTGAACGAGGAAACGCTGCGAGTGATGGAGCGCGTTCTTGGCCTGGAGCACCCGGACACCCTCTCTGCCCGCAACAACCTCGCGATCGGGTACGCGACGACCGGCCGTGTTCCGGAGGCGCTGCCCATGTTCGAGGCCGCCCTGGAGGCTCGTGTTCGCGTACTCGGCAAAGACCACCCCGACGCTAAGAAGAGCCGCGGCAACCTGGCCAGGGCCTACCGCGACGCGGGCCGGGAAGAGGACGCTAAGCACGTCGAAGGTGGCTGGGTCCCCCCGACGCCACCGCAACGGTAGAAGTGGACGCCGGACCACCGCGCGCCCCGAGCCTGCCTGCCCTGAGCCGGGTCGAAGGGTCGAAGGGCTGACGGCCGACGAGGGCCACGGTACTCCCTGCGGTTTTGCGCAGGGCAGGCCTGGTTTAGGCCCAGGTCTGAGCGAGATTCTTCGGCCTCCGGCCTCAGAATGACAAGGGTGGCCCGTTCGGCAACATCGGGGCGGACGGGCGCGCCAAGCGACGTGACCAAAGAGATTCTTCGGCCTCCGGCCTCAGAATGACACGGGCGGCCGGTTCGACAGGCTCGGGGCGAACGGGCGCGGCAGGCGACATGCCCAAAGAGATTCTTCGGCCTCCGGCCTCAGAATGACAAGGGCGCGCGCCGGTCAGACGGCCGTCCGCCCTCCGACACATCGGCCCGGCTCAGGACAGGCGCCGCGCCGCTAGCGGCCGGTCCTGGCCGCCGCATACCTAAGCGACGAGATAGACGTAGGCGTCCGGGAATGACGCGCCCTCGATGGCGGTACCGGTTATGTGCATGCCAGAAACCCGGGGTCCTAAGCCGAACCCCTTGGTCAGGCGTGTAATCAGAGGGTCGGTCGGGTCGAGCACGGATATGTTCGCGAGGGACAATACCGGGCTCTTCAATGCGATTACGTATGGATACAGGTCGCCATAGGTGTGGCGCTCGCCTCGTTGCCCGACTCTCGGCGACGCGATCACCAGACGCCACAAACCGGATTCTGGGCGGAGGACCCACAGAGCGGCGGCGACCGGAAACTTGCCCTGGTCGAGCCGGGCCAGCAATGCCCTTCCGGCTTCGATCATGTCGGCCGGAGGGGAAGGAGCTACCAGTTTTTCTTGAGCCATGAGCTTGGGACGTCTGCCACCAAAACAGGGGGAGTGTATGAAGCGATCACGGCCCGCGACCTAAGGAGTGATCGTATGTCGGCGCGTACTTGAGGTGGTCGCTACCCGGACCTCGGCGATGTTCAGGGCAAGGCAAGCCTTGCCCCTACTTGCTATGCCTCGCCGCCTCGATGAGGATGTCTGCCACTTCTGCGCGGGTGAACTCCGCGGGCGGGCGCTGGCCGGAGGCGAGCATCTCTCGGACCTTGGTGCCGGACAAGCTCACGCGGTCGGCCTCGGCGTGCGGGCAGGTCTTGGCGGACGCCATGTTGCCGCAGGTCTTGCAGAAGAATGAGTTCTCGAAGAACATCGGCCTTATGCCCAGCGCCGCCGCGTCGAACTCCTTGAATATCTGCTGGGCGTCGTACGACCCGTAGTAGCTGCCCACGCCGGCGTG
>CAYWBD010000087.1:0-4287 GCA_964456315.1 uncultured Thermoflexus sp. | reverse complement strand
CCGATCATCGTGTTCCCGGGCGGGAAGGTAGAGGTCGGCTACAAAGACCTGATTGGCTGATACATTGCCTAAGGCGGCGTGACCGCCCACGTTGGATGCGTATGCGGCATTGAATGAAGCGAGGTTTCTAAGTGACACAGACAGCTACCGTAGTGACCACGGCCCGCTTTGCGGCCGGTCTCAGCTACAAAGATTTCCTCGGACAGGCCAAGGTCAACGTCGACAAGTTCGACGAGAACTATGCGACCGCCCGCGTTTCACCAGACGACGCCGCTTTTTTCAAGAAACTCGCCGCTAACCCGGCCGGCCCCGCCAGGGTCATTGTCCTGGGCGAAGACTGGTGCCCCGATGTCTACCGCGGTCTCCCCGTGATCGCGAGGATCGCGGAGGCGGCTGGCATGGAATTCAAAGCCTTCCCGCGCGACAAGAACCTCGACGTGATGAGCGAGTTCTTGAACCAGGGCACGTTCCAGTCCATCCCAGTCGCGGTGTTCTACACCAGGGACATGAAATACATCTGCCACTGGACTGAGCGCCCGGCGTTTGCGAACGCGGACCGCGCCAAGATCGGGGAGCAGATCAGGAAAGACCTGCCGGGCATTACCGAAGAAGATTTCCGTGTTGAGAACCGGAAGCGGACCTCCGTGCGCTACCCGCTGTGGCAGCAGGAGACCATCAAGGAGATCAGGCAGCTGCTGGCCGGGCACGTAAAGGGCGCATAGTTTTGGGTAGTGGGTCAATTTGAAGGGGGCAGAATAGCTCGCATACCGTTTGAGCAACGTGGGCGGTATGCTTGACATAATCGCGACATGTGACCTGTGTGGAAGCAAGCTGTTGGTTCTTGCTTCGCCATTTCAGTCTTGGTTCAGTGCGGTTGTAACTATGGGCTGCGGAAGAGAAATATGGGCAAACTGACACCGCCCCTTGCGGCTGAGACGGAAGCGCTGAGGGAAGCATACGCCGCACTCAACCGGAACGATATTCCGGCATTGGTCAAAGCATTTGACCCGCAGATCGAGTGGACCGAACCCTCCGAGTATCCGGGAGGCGGGACAACTCACGGTCTCGCGGCAGTGAAGGCACACCTGTCGCAGGCGCGCGGGACTTGGGCGGAAGGAAGTTGCGAGCCGGAACGGTTCATTGTCGCTGGCGATAAGATAATTGTGTTCATTCATGTGCGAGTGAGACTGAAACACAACATGGAATGGGTCGAAGGGCGTCACGCGGCTGTCTACACCTTCCGCAGCGGCAAAGCCATTCAGATGCGTATATTCGACGACAAGCGGCAGGCTCTCGAATGGGCTGGAGTCAAAGCCTCAGATGCAAACTGACCCACTACCTAGTGTCCCGTCTCCGAAGTCCTGAGCCAAATCCTTCATTCCCTCTCCCCTTGCGGGAGACGGGTGCCCACCATAGGTGGGCGCGGGTGAGGGGTCAATTAGGAGCTCCATATCGGAGACGGGACGCTAGTATTGGATCCGGCGAGGTGAGGCGCCAACTCCTTGGCCCGACGGAGCCCTGTCCGCCCTGGTTGGACCTGCGCACCGTCTGATCGGAACGGCTCGCCGCTACGTGAACTGCACCACCGACAGGTAGATGGCGGTGTGGATCGCTACCATCGAGTAGATGGAACGTGTCTTGTCTGACACGTACCCGAACAGCACACCGGTGAACGCCGTCGAGTAAAACTCCAGCGCCGGCTTGGTAATGTGCGCCAGGAAGAATACGAAGGTCTGGACCAGGTTCGCCCGCATGAACCCCAGCCTGCGCTGCAGCGCCACAAGCAGGAAACCGCGCAGCAAGAATTCCCAGGCGAACATGTAGAGGAACACGTCCAACACCAGGCGTGGCGACATGACCTTGCTGCCGTAGTAGCTCCGCACACCGGGCGCCAGGCTCGCAGCGACCCAGACCACCAGGACGCTGAGCGCAATGCCCACGAATGCGGCGAGAGCGCCCTTCTTCCAGTCGCCAATCCGCAGTCCGAAGTCGAGCACCTTCTTGCGCGAAACGAGCAGGACGAGTACGGGCAGCAAGAGGAAGAACAAGAGTGCGTCGCCGCTCCAGCTCGTGAAGCCGCGCCGCGCCAACACTATCGCCATTGCAGCGACGGCAATCGGGAGGACGTAGCCGTCCTCGATCTTGCGGGCGGTGGCCGCATACCGGGCCGGCCAACTGATCCGGACCCGGCGGGCCGACCGTGCAGTCGCCCTCATCCCGGCAGCCCAGTTGCCTGGCGCCAGATCGGAAATTACCTGCAGCAAATTGGCCTGTATCCCACGCATGCTCCCGTCGTCAGGCGGTCAGTGTAGTCGAGCGCGCTCGGGTGGACGCTCCTCGGCTATCCGGGAATGCGTTCCGGGACTGGGAAGCGGCGCGGGTGAACCGGAGCTACCGGGCGCTCAGTGCCCGCAACCGTAATGCACCCCGGCGCCGCGCGCTCCAGGCCGCCGGGAGTACTCGTTACAGCAGTGGCGGCGCGGCGGCGACCAGGTCAGGCGACTCGTTGCGGGCGTCGTTGACGGCGGCGCCGACCTGAAACGCCTCCATGGGTCCGGCCGGGTAGGGCTTGAGCAGCGATACCAGCACCTGGGCGTCCGTCACGTCCGGGTCAAGCCAGATATCTTCGGATTCGCGTGGCAAAATCACGGGCATGCGGTCGAATATGTCCTTCACCACCTCGTTAGGCGAAGTCGTGACGACCGCGGCCGAGCGGGTCGCCTCGCCGGTCTCCGGGTGGACCCAGGTGTCGAACAGACCGGCGAATGCAAAGAGCTCCTTGCTCTGCATGCGGACCAGGTAAGGGACGCGCTGCCCTTTCGGGCCTTTCCACTCATAGAAGCCGTCTGCCGGGATGAGGCAGCGCGAGCGCTTCAGCGGCCCGCGCCACATGCCAGAGGAGGCCACGCGGTCGTCCCGGGCGTTGATGTTCAGCGGGAGCTTGTCGCCGTCCTTGGCCCAGGACGGGACCAGCCCCCAGCGCATGGGGACGAGGAGGCGCCGAGCGCGGTCGTTGACCACCGTCAGTACCTGCTGCGTAGGCGCGATATTCCGGCGGGGAGTTTCGAAGACGCGCCTGAGGTCGATGTTGGTTTCGCTCGGGAACTGCGCGACCGCAGCGAAGCGCACGCCCGCTGCGCCGACCTGCACGAGTATGAACCGGCCACACATGGGGTCAGTGTAGCGCGAGCACGACTCTCGCTACAGGTTTGCGATTCCCGCTCGCCCCGAGCTTGCCTGCCCTGAGCTTGGCCGAAGGGTCGAGGGGGCCTGTTCAGCCCGCGGTCCAGACCGGGCGACTAACGACGTGGTCGGGGCACGTTTGCGCCGGGGCTGCACACGCCGCGCTGCTAGACTGCGCGGCGTGGCTGGGTATTCAGGCACGCCGCTGGCGAAGAAACTGGGGATCAAGCCGGGACACGCGGTCGCGCTCGTCGAGGCGCCCAGCGGGTTCGAGTCGTTGCTTGCAGGGCTGCCGCCCGATGTCAGCCCGGTCCGATTCAGCGGCCAGCCCGGCCCGTTCGACGTCATCGTGTTTTTCACCAAATCGAGGCGTGACCTTCAGGCGATGTTCAAGATGCTCGCGGAACGCCTGGAGCCCAACGGCGGGTTGTGGGTCGCCTGGCCGAAGAAGTCATCAGGCGTCAAGACCGACATCACCGAGGACGTGCTGCGCGAAATCGGGCTGCCGACCGGCATGGTCGACAACAAGGTGTGCGCTATCGACGCCACCTGGTCTGGTCTGCGATTTGTGTGGCGGCTTGAGAAGCGAGCCGGGGCGCGCAAATAACCGCGTGACGACCGCTGAGCTGTTCCCGGCCGCGGCGCGCCCTACCTTGCGACCCAAGTCGCCTAACCCCGTAAGCGCGATTCTCGTAATCGCTGGCCCTGCGTCCGACGAACTCAAGACATCGCGTCAACCGGCTGGTATTACCTTGACGCCTGAGCCTGCATATGGTGTAATCACGGCCCTTCGGGGTCTTTGGCCCAGGCGTGCTCGGGGGGTTATATGAAATCGCTACGGACGCTTGTGTCGTTGCTGCTTTTGATCACGGGCGTCGTCCTGCTGTTCGCGCTCCCTGCGCCGAAGGCCAGCGCCGACCTAACGGGCGGGTGTGTGGCGACTGTCGGTGGCGCCAACGCCAATGACATCGACACGCCAGGGACAGCCCTGGATGTGGATTACGCGGACGACGTTCCCGTGACCATGACTTCGCCGTTGCCGCTGGCCTCGCACCGCGTGCAGATGGAGTGGACCGGGCTGCGGTGGACCGTGTCTGATCAGGC
>CAYWBD010000086.1:0-4821 GCA_964456315.1 uncultured Thermoflexus sp. | reverse complement strand
CGCCGAAGTAGCGCGACTGCTCCGGGACCAGTCAGGCGCAACTGCCGCGGGACCAGCAGCGCGACCGCTCCGGGACCTGTAGGGCGACTTCCGCGGGATCAGTAGCGCGACGGCTTCGGGACCAGCAGTGCGACTTCCGCGGGACCAGTAGCGCGACTGGTCCGGGACCTGTAGGGCGAAACCGCGCCGCACAAGTGGCTGGGAAGCGGGCCGCGTCAGTGGCCGTGACCTTGGCCTCCCGACGTGCCGTCGGGATGCCGGTGCTGGTGATCGCCCTCACGGGGCGCGACGGGTGCCTGTCAGCAGCCAGGCTCGCCGTCGTTGCCGCAGCAGCTACTCCGGCGGGTGAACCTGCGGCCGTAGTTCTTAAACGCCAGCCGTGCCTTGGTCAGGAAGGGCGCGTCATACTCGCGCCAGTTTGACACCCATGCCCTGCCGCGGCCGCGTCGTTCCATGAAAATCCCCAAAGGTTGACGCCAGCGACCCCGCCCAGATTCCGTATGCTTAAGCCGCCTCGTGGCACCATATCAGGTGCTGGCGCGTTCCCGGGTCGTCCAACGGTAAGACAGGGGACTTTGAATCCTCTAATCCAGGTTCGATCCCTGGCCCGGGAGCCAATCACCGCTTGGCCGCGGCCGTGCCGTGACGCGGTCTGCTCGACGGGCATGCCCCGCTCGCTGTGAGCTTGCCTGCGCAGCGCCGGGCCGAAGCGTCTAGTGTCCCGTCTCCTAAGTCCTGAGCCATTTCCTTTGTTCCCTCTCCCCTTGCGGGAGAGGGTCAGGGTGAGGGGTCAATTTGGAGCTCCACATCAGAGACGGGACACTAGCGGCCCACTCGTCATTCCCACGCATGCGGGAACCCAGGCCTCACCCAGACCCGCTCGCCCCTAGCCGTTCGCCTTGAGCCGCGCCGAAGGCCTCCGTCGTCATCCCCGCTCGTGCGGGAATCCAGCCCCATCCGCGCCCGCGGCCTCGGACGGCCATTAACTAAGCAGGGCCACGGCCTGCGCCATGGCCCTGTCTGTTACGCGGTGCGTCAGTACTGCTCTATACGTTCTTTACGTTCATGGACGTGGTCCCGCCAGACATCACACCCTGCGCCGTGCCCCGCCACTTACCGGGGGCCGACGAAGCGTCGTACAGGTGGCAGGAAACGTAGTGGCCGGCCTGGTGCTGCTCTTGCAGCGCCGGCGTTTCCTTTTCGCAGACCTCGCCGATCTTCACATAGCAGCGCGGGTTGAAGCTGCAGCCCGACGGCGGGTTGACCGGCGAAGGCACCTCACCCGGCAGGATTATCTCCTCGCGGTGCACGTCCGGGTGCGACGGCAGCGCGGCCGAGATAAGCGCCTTGGTATACGGGTGCAGCGGGTCTGTGAAGACGTCCTCCGTCGGCCCGATCTCCCTGATCTTGCCCAGGTACATCACCCCGACCATGTGGCACATGTACCGCACCGTGGCCAGGTTGTGTGCAATGAGCAGATATGCCAGCCCGTGCTGGTTCTGCAGGTCCACCAGCAGGTTCATGATCTGGGCCCGGATGGACACGTCCAGCGCTGATACCGGCTCGTCCAGAACGATGACCTTCGGGTTCAGCGCCAGCGCCCGCGCGATGCCTATGCGCTGGCGCTGACCGCCCGAGAACTCGTGCGGGTAGAGGTTCCCCTGGTAAGGGTTGAGGCCGACCTCAGTGAGCAGCTCGGATGTGCGCGCTTTGATCTGCGCCTTGGTCATGGTCGTGGCGATCTCGAGGGGCTCCGCCACGATCGCGTTGACACGCATGCGCGGGTTCAGGGAGGACCAGGGGTCCTGGAACACGGCCTGGATGGACCGCCGGAACTCCTTGCGCCCTTCTTTGGTCAGCTTGGAGGTGTCATCGCCCTGGAAAAGTATCTGGCCGTCCGTGGGACGCTCCAGGCCCAGCAGCACCTTGGCCGTGGTGGTCTTGCCGCAACCCGACTCACCAACCAGCCCGAACGTCTTCCCACTTTCGACCGTGAACGAGATGTCATCGACGGCCTTGAGGTTGGCTTTCTTGCCGAACGAGAGTAGCCCGCCGCCTAGCGGGAACCACTTCCGGAGCTTCCGGATCTCGATGATCGACGTGGCCCCGTTCGAGCCGTTGGAGCGCGTCACCGTCTCGGTTTTTGCACTGGCGGTTGTCATCGGGTTGCCCCCACCATGCCCGCCGCTGCCGGGGGGACCGGCACCGGGTTCCAGCAGTTGTAAGCGTGCCCGGAGGCATCGGTCTCCGTTGGCGGGTACTCCTCGCGGCAGCGGTCGGTGACGCGGTGGCAGCGCGGCGCAAACGGGCAGCCAGGCGGCAGGTTGTAAAGCAGTGGCGGCTGGCCCTCGATCTGGCGCAGCCGGCCAGTCTTCTCTTCCAGCTTCGGTACAGACTCGATGAGCGACTGCGTGTAAGGGTGCCGCGGGCTGTTAAAGATCTGCCGCACATCTCCGTTTTCGACAATCCTGCCCGCGTACATCACGCCTACGCGGTCGCACATCTTGGCCACGATGCCAAAGTCGTGCGTAATGAAGATGATCCCGACCCCCTCCTCGCTCTGGATCTGCTTGAGGAGGCGCAAGTAGGCGGCCTGGATGGTGACGTCAAGCGAGGTCGTGGGCTCGTCCGCGATGATGACGGACGGGTTGGACGAGATGCCGATTGCGCCGACCACGCGCTGGCGCATGCCGCCCGAGAGCTGGTGCGGGTAGTCCTTGGCACGCTGCTCGGGGGCGGGGATGCGCACCCTCTTTAGGGCGTCGACTACCTTGTCCCAAAGCCGCTTGCCCTTCAGGCCCTGATGGATCTGGATGGCCTCGCCGACCTGGTTCTCAATGGTGAACACCGGGTTGAGGGCCGTCATGGGGTCCTGCAAGATCATCGAGATCTCGCCACCCCGGACTCTGGTCATTTCTCGCTCAGACAGCTGGAGGATGTCCCTCCCGTTGAGTATCACTTCACCGCCGACGATGTGGCCAGGCGGCGATGGGATAAGCCGCATGATCGAAAGCGCAGTCACAGACTTGCCTGAGCCTGACTCGCCGACGATGCCCAGCGTCTCGCCCTTCCGCACAAAGTAGCTGACACCGTCAACTGCCTTGACCGTGCCCCAGCGGGTCGTGAAATAGGTGCGGAGGTCTTTGACCTCCAGCACCTTTTCGGCTCGGACGGTCGAGGGGCCAAAACCTTCCGTCGTGATGTGCGACTGACGAGGCGGAGGGGTCTGGGTGGCTTGCTGCATGTCATCTCCTGAGGTGACTGCCGCCGAGTCAGACCGGCGGAACTTGACGGCGAGTCCTCTCGCAGCGCGTGATGGCGACCAGCATGAAACCCGTTGCGCGACTGACCCTCACAGTCCTCGGACGGAGGCTCGGGGTCGGCGCGCACTATATCAAACGCGGGGCGCCCTTCTCTACTGCCCCGGGGCCATTAGGCCGGGCGAATGGCAGGCGGGCCCACCTCATTAGGCCCCGGGCTGCCGGGAGGACTCAGCCGCCACGTGAAGCAAGTCTAGGGTCAAGGTCAACAGCGGGCGGCGGCGGGCCAGCGATAGACCGGGCCTGGAGCGCGCTCAGCCCCCTGCGGCGACTGCGCCCGCCAGCGCGCCTGCCTCCAAAACCGTCCAGTCCCCGGCGCGCAGCGCGTCCAGCAGGGGTGTCACATCCCGGCCCTCATGAGCCGAACGGAACACCGGCGCCACAAGCTTGGGGCTCCCCAGGATGACTGCACCGACGATCTTGCCGTCGCGCACCACAAGCTTGCGGTACTGGCGCGGGTCCGGTCCGGTGGCACGGATGGTCGCCCCGCCCCCGGTCGCGTTGAAGTCGCCCAGCGACGCGACATCCACCCCGACGATCTTCAGCTGCGTCGCCGGGACCGTGCCCCGGTAGGCGCGGTCTGCGCCCATCATGTTGGCCGCAGCCACGTTGGCCTGTTCCACCGAGGCCGCCCACAGTCCGTAGACGGCGCCGCGGTGCTCTGCAATGTCCCCGGCGGCGAAGATGACCGCGTCGCTGGTCCGCATACGGTCGTCGGTCAGGACTCCGCGTCCCACCTCCACCCCGGCGGCGCGCGCAAGTTCTATCCCCGGCGTCACCCCGGTGGACGCCAGAAAGAGGTCGGCCCCGAGCGTCTGACCGCCGTCAGTGGACACCCCGGTAACACGTTCAGCGCCCAGTACAGCTGACACGCCGGAGTTCACCAGCACGCTGATGCCCAGGCCCGCCAGGACTGCCGTCAGTACCTCCGCGGCCTGAGCATCGATCTGCCGGTGCAGCACCCACGGGTTCCGGTCCAGCACCACGACCCGCAGCCCCAGCCGGGTCAGCGAGTACGCAGCTTCAAGCCCCAGCAGCCCCCCTCCAAGCACCACCGCCTCCCGGCTGCCGTGGTGCGCTACGTAGTCCCGGACCGCCATGGCGTCGTCTATCCCGCGGAGAGTGAAGCAGCCCGGCGCGCCCCAGCCTTTGACCGTGGGCAGGGCGCTCTCACTCCCGCCAGCCAGCAGTAAGCGGGAGTACGGCAGGTACCGGCCGCGGTCGGTCCGGACCACCCGCCGCTCCCTGTCTATCTCCACTGCCTGCGACCCGAGGAGACACTCGATCTGCCGTTCCTCATACCAGGCGTGGGGCGATAGGGTCAGCTGCTCCGGCCGCGCCTCCCCCTCGATGAGCTTGGCTATCGCCATGCGGTTGTAGAAGTAGTACGGCTCCCGCGAGACCATCGTGATCGCGCAGTCCGGGTTGAACTTGCGGATGGCGTCGGCCGCGGTCACGCCTGCGACGCCGTTTCCGATGATGACCACCCGCTCCACTGACG
>CAYWBD010000085.1:0-7781 GCA_964456315.1 uncultured Thermoflexus sp. | reverse complement strand
TGAGCAGCGTCAGGTAAAAGAACAGCGCCTGCTCGTCCACCGCTCGTGGAGCGCCGGCCCGCAGCAGAGCCTTGATCTCAGAGGCGAACAGCAGCCGCCCGCCGTGCTCAGTGAAATAGAGCGGCTTGATCCCGATGCGGTCCCGCACGAGCCACAGGTCCTGCGACCGCCCGTCCCAGAGCGCGAAGGCGAACATGCCCCGGAACTTCTCCAGGCACTCGATCCCCCAGGCGTGGAACGAATTGAGGATGACCTCCGTGTCCGAGTGGTCTGTCTGCCACCGCCGGTAGCCCAGGCGCTCTAGCTCCTGCCTGATCTCGGCGTGGTTGTAGATCTCGCCGTTGAAGACGATCGTCAGCGCGCCGGACGCATCATGCATGGGCTGCCCGGCTGCCTGAGAGGTGTCTATGATCGCTAGGCGCCGGTGCGAGAACCCAACGTCCCCGCCCGGCGAAACCCACACGCCGGAACCGTCAGGCCCGCGGTGCGCCAGCGCATCGCTCATGGCCGTGAGCATCTGCTCAGGCACGGGTGGCGCGTCCCCGTCCGTATTCAGCGCGCCGGCTATGCCGCACACAGAGTCACCTGCGTATCAGACCTCAATCAGCGTCCCTGGTCCACAGCACAGGGATGGCCCCCGGACAAAGCCTTAAGACGGCCTGCGAAGAACCGCCATATGAACGTGACATCCTCGCGCCGTGGGGCCGCCAGTTCTCTCAGCCCGGCGCCGGATATCACCACGAATGCGGCGACCCGGACAGCCGCCCCGAGCGTTAGCGCCGCGGCCGTCGCCCACGCCGCCCCGGCCACGCCCCACCGGGGCACCACGATCCACAACACCGCGATCTGCGGCATCAGCACAGCAAAGGTGAATGCCGTCGTAACCATGGGCCGCCCACGGCCGATGAAGTATTGAGTGAAGATCGAAGTCGCGCTGTCCACCGCCACCGCGGGGATCAGCACCAGAAGAGGCAGGACCACTCCAGCGTACTCCGCTCCGTAGATGAGCCTGACCGCCGGGCCGGCAAAAAGCATCGCGGCACCCGCCGCAGTCACGGTTAGCAAAAGTGTGATCCGGAAGGCCCGCGCGGTAAGGCGCGTGGCTTCATCACCCATGCCGGTGAGCGCGGCCACTGTCGGGTACAACACCGCTGCAACCGCGGCGGCGATCTTCGCCAGCAGCAGCGCCCGTGCCAGCGCGATCTGGAAGTACGCCACATCCGTCGAAGTCAGGTATATGGCGACGGTCAGGCCGACGAGGTACAGGCCGAGGAACGACGCGACCGACCCCAGGTAGAGCTTGAGACCGAACTTCAGTACGTCACGGAACAATACCGTCCTGAACGCAACCTTCAACGGCTGCGCCGAATGTACCCGCCAGGCGCCGTGCGCCACCGCCAGCGCAGTGCCGCCCAGGACACTCCAGACCAGCGCCTCCACCGAAGGTCCCACAACCAGCAGGGCTGCCACCCCGGCCACGGGCGGCGTCAGGGCGCGAATGACGTTCTGGCGGTTGTAGCCAGTCACATCGTTCCGCCCGAGGAGCAGGTACGCGTAGTTCATGGACAGGAATTCGAGGGGCACGCTCGCCACCATCAAATACGCGAGGCGCCGGGCGCCATCCAATTCTCTGAGCGGCGAATCAAACAGCCACCCCTGCAACCCGAAGAACGCAGCCACTGCTAACGCGGCCATGATGAGGGCGATGACGTTCAGGACGAATGCGCTCTCGCCCACCCCGTGCTGCTTTCTTGCGACGAAATAGACAGACGCCGTGTCTGTCTGTAAGCGGCCAAAGGCCGCGGCGTAGCTGGGTATGAGGAGCAGTATTGACCACACGCCCATGCGTGCCGGCAGCAGCACGCGGGCGATGACGATGCTCGACGCGAACAGCACGACGTAGATGAACACATCGCGCTGGAACATGGCGAACGCCGATGACGCGAACCGCCCTCCGGCGCTTCTAGCCGGCCGGCGGTCGCGAGTCGTGTCCGGAGAGTTCACGGCCATGACGTTAACATGCGCGCGTAGCGTGGCGAGACGCCACCCTAGATCGGTACAGGAAGGTCTAGCCACGAGCCCGCGCGGCTGGCCTTCAAGCTAATCCCTTTCCAAACCGGGGGTGCGCTCCCGTGGGTGCGACGCCGGATTCCCCCCGGAATCCGCTCTCCCGGTGGCCTCCGATTTCGTGCCGCGCACGATGGCAAACTTCATGTCCAGCCGCACGTCACCATCAGCGAACGTGGCGTTATAGACCTCGCGGACGGTCTCAGGCATGTCAAGGTGGACCTGCATGATCTGCGCCTGGCGCGCCACGGGCAGTCCGCTGTTTTCGAGCCAGTTGCGGATGCTGACCTGCCGGCTGACGTGAATGAAGGTGGCGATGTCCACGAACTCGGCGTCGCGGAGAATGGCCTCAAGGTCCTCAGGAAAGAACGTCAGCCGCTCTTCCTTCAGCTTGAACATCTCCGTGTACCAACCGTCGGCGCTCCGGTGCGGCGGCACTCCCTCGGACAGCACGAAGCGCCCGCCCGGCCTCAATACGCGGTGTGCCTCGCGGGCTGCCGGGCCGGTGCGGCCGATCAGCCCGTGGAACACCATGCGTGCGTAGGCGATGTCGAATGTGGCATCAGGGATTTCCAGGGCGGTGATGTCGCCCTCGACGAAGACCTGAGTCAAGAGTGCGTTCTGGCGGGCCTGTGCCAGCATCGCCGGGGAGATATCCACACCGGTGACAGACCGTGCGAGGTGCGCGACGGCACCTGCGATGAGTCCCGTGCCGGTGCCCAGGTCCACTACCGCGTCGCCGGGCTGGACTTCGCCCGCCTCGACGACTTTGTGGAGGTATTCACCCCGGGTGGCCCACTGGAGGTTGGCATAGCGCTTGGCCCGGTGGTCCCAGTGTTCCCGCTCACTCGCGCTGCTGTTCATCGTCACCGCGTTCGCGGCCGGGGCGCGCTTAGTCAAGCTGATCCTCTCGCTTTGCAAATTGTATTTGGACGTATCTTAGCAACGAAAGAGTCCCGGCTAGAGCGAAGAAACCTACCAGCGCCTGCGGGACGTTCGCCAGGAGCCCAAGCGCGAGGATATGCGGCCGGGCGTCGATTGACCGGTATACCCCGAAGAACCCTGACCCCACCCTCTGCACCAGACCGCGAGGCCGACGCGGCAACTGACCAGCGCTGTTTGCAGGCTGGTCTCCGCCGCCCTCATTTCCCCCGTACCAAAATCCAAACGCCGTCAGGTGATTCGCGGCCATCGCAGCCAGCCCTACGTAAAGCCACAACGCGTCGCCTGTCGCCCGCATCGCCCCCACCGTCAGCGCAGCCAGTATCGTGACGGACCCAGCCTCGTCCACGAACGTATCCAACCACCTGCCCAGTTTGGAAGTGCGTCCGGTGAGGCGGGCGAGATAGCCATCGGCGAGGTCCAACGTCCACGCCGTCTCGATCAGCACGGCCGCGCCAATACCCAGCGGCCAGGTCCCGAACCCGGCTGCGACCGCCGCGCCCAACCTCATTGCCAGCCCCGCCAGCGTGACCTGGTTCGGCGTGACCGACGTGCCCCTTAGCCAGATGGCCAATCCCCGGGCGGCGGGCATGTTGAAGGGACGGGCGAGCGGCAGCCACATATCCCGGTAGACAAACGCCCCTGCCGCTGCCACGTCAGCCGACTTAGTGATCTCGAAGATCGAGAGCCGGGAAACTCGCTCGTCGCCACGCCGCAGCGCCTTAACCAGCCGGTGCCGCAGGTAGACGCGGGTGATGTCCAGCGTGATTGCGCCACTGTCGCCGGGTGCCTCGGGGGTGACTTTCACCCCGGACCCCGGCGCCAAGCCCGCGACAGCCTCTGCAAGCTCGCGCTGCAGGGCGGCCGGCGCGACCACCGTTACGCGGCCTAACGCACCGGCGTCCCTCGCCGCGTCCAGGTAGACCTTGAGCCAGGGCTTCCCGAGGACCGGCATGAGGGCGACAGGTCGGCCGTCAATGATTGCCCGCGCATCAATGACAACGGGGCTCGCGCCAGACCCGCCAGCCGGTTGCGCCGGGTTCATTGGCCAGCTTTCCGCTGGTCCAGGAACGCCGCGATGGCAGCAGCAGCCCGCTCGCCGGCCCGCCCGTCATTGGCGACGACCTGCTCGTCGAAGACGGGTTTCATCCGGGCTAAAATTGCCGCGCGCCCTTCCGGCGCCTGGGCCTCCAAGACAGCCCTCCTCAGTGATGACCTGTCCCTCACGAAGTCCAACTTCGCGGCGTACGGGACGCTCTTTGCGTACAACGCGTACATCCGGCTGAGGAATGACTCTGTTTCGCCGGTGGCGGGCAGGACGGCGGGGACCGAGGGCGTGCCGGCTGCGTAGGCGTCCAGGAAAACTGTGGAGTAGCCACCGGTCACCACCAAACAGCTCCTCCGAAGGGTCGAAGCGTAGAGGTCAATGTCCTCCAGTTCTGTGGCGCGGTCAAGCGTCATCCCCTGGCCCCACTTCTTGAACAACGCCCCGCGTGGAATCTGAAGTGTGACCCTCCCGGCACGCTCCGCGACAAAGCTCCGCCAGTAACCCTCGTCCAGGCCCGGCCGCGCCCGCACGACCAGGTGTCCGCCACCGGCCTCATCCAGAGTATCGAGTATCACCCGGCACGTGGCCGCCTGATCCGGATACGCCACCTCCAGGTAGGCCGCAAACGTCACGACCCGCATGCGAGGGTCAATTTTCGGATACTCACGCACGAACGCTCTTGTGCCGAGCGGGCCTGTGCTGGCGATGCCATCCTGGCCAAGGGCGCCCACCTGTACCGTTGCCACCTTGGACAGAGCCGGGTAGAACCGAGCGTGGTGCTCCCGCAGCTCATGCTCCTGGACGGAGCCCCACAGGAACATGAGGTCGGGCGCGAACAACATCGGGCCGCCGGTGAGCAGGTTGTCAACGCCGATGGACATGGCTATCACCGGGACGCCTTGCTTCCGCGCCGCCTGGGCCATGATGGCGCACTCGGGGTCGGTCGGGTGTGTGACGAAAACAGCGTCGTACTTTCGTATGCCGCGGGCACCCGGGTAGAGCGCCGGAAAATGGCTGGAAATGGCCCGCATCGCTCTTCCGTGTATGGTCCGGCCAAGACGGTCCCACCGGTCATAGTCCGCGTAGCTAGAAGGAGTCAGCCGGGCGACCATGAGCAGCGCCTCGTAGACGGGTTGCCAGTCCGCCTCCAGGTGAAACCGCTTGAACGATGTGCGCTGCACCACCGAGAACGCGCGGTGGTTGATCGAACGAAGCAGTCGGTCAGCGACTCGCCCGCGGCTTATCCCCAGGGACCGGCTGTCGGGCCATTCCGCCCGGTCCGCGAACTCGTACGGGCTCACGATCGCGCACAGCGCGTTTTCGGATAGCCAGTTCCCGAGGCGCTCATTCAACAGAGTGTCCCGGACGCCAATCCCGTACGGGGCGACGATGAGCAGGTTGTACGTTTTCACGCTTGACCGCGCCGCTGACGCGGGCAGCTGGTCGCGAGGTGCCTCATTGCGAATGCCACGAATGTGGATGCCCTGTTCATGCCGCGCCTGTTCCCGCAAAGCTGTTGCTTAACGGCCATGTTGTGTGTGTGTGGAATCTAGGCCCGTCGCGCCAAGCACACGCGACGGCCTTGCAATCAAGGGCATCATCACGGCTTCTCGATTCTGTGCAG
Organism: uncultured Thermoflexus sp.; assembly: GCA_964456315.1. GTDB lineage: Bacteria > Chloroflexota > Dehalococcoidia > Lucifugimonadales > Lucifugimonadaceae > SHXW01. Next base: position 2,100 of record CAYWBD010000085.1, on the reverse strand, counting down.
ATACATGGGGTCCTTGCGAAGGCGGGCAGAGACCCGTTCGTAGAAGACCTGCGCCCGAATTAAGGTGAACCTCGTTCCCAGAGATTCCAGTTCGGACGCCAGGCCTTCCGAGATCAGTGCCCCTTCTACATGGCCCACGTTGGTGACGACGCCCTGCTCAACCCGCCTGGCGTACATGAAATACTCGCGCCTGCTCCACCTCCCGTCGCGGTCTCGGTAGTCGCCCGCAAAAGACTTATGGAAGCGGTAAGGGACCTTCTCCATCTCCTCCACGTAGTGGAACGATGTGACCGCGTACATCCACGGCATCCCGATTACCAAGATCTTGCCATCCATCCTGTGAAGCAGGTCGAACACAGAGCCAACACCGTATGAGCTCGGGTAGTCGTATGCGGTGAAGTCCGGTAATTGGGCGCCTGTGACAGCGAAGGAGTAGATCGGGTGGAATGTACGAACAAAACGAGGATCTTTCCGGGCCATCTCGGTAATCACGCCTGTCTCGGAAGGTGTTCCGTGATAGTCGAAAGGCTTGCCGCTGCACCAGCCGAAGTTATTCGTGGGCAGGAGAAGGGTGCCGTCCGGCATTACACAGTCGAGTAGACCCTCGATAATCTGCGCGGGATTCGCTCCATTGGCTTTGAGCATCCGCCCTGCCGCCGAGTGCACCATCAATACATCGCCTCGGGCGACTCCCAATTCGCGTAACGTTGCACTCAGTTGGGAAGGGAAATCGAAGCTGTGCGATTCCGACGGTGGCGGCATGATCATCGCGCTCCGCGTTTACGCCCTGCGCGAACCAAAGCCGACGGTAACAAGGCCCTTGTCGGCGAACTTCCGAGCGTATTGGGCAGCACGCTCGAACGGGACGCCGAGCGCCTCGCTAATCTCCAGCACTGACTTCTCTCCCGTGAACGACAGCATCATTCGTTCCACGGTGTCGTCCGCGTTCAGGTCCTCGTAGAGCCCGTGTGGGCCAAGCATGGGGTTGGCCTGAAAGGTGCGTTTTGGATAGCAGTTGGCTTCCAGCATCTGCACCAGGTCCCAGCATATGCCGAGGGCTCGCTTCAAATAAGGCCGGCTCACGGCGCCCGGGTTGTCGTCGCTCGTGTGGTACTCAGGATAAGGCCATCGGCTGAGTGTAATGGTGGGAATATCTATCCCGGGGCCATCGAAGTTGATCTCGTCGTTGCAGATGACCTGCCGGAAAGCCCCCGTGCCGTACGCGGGTTCGTGCCTCTGGATGGCAAGCTCTGCCAGGCGGTCCAACTGCGTGTCGCCCCGCTTCGACCGCTGCAGCGTCAGCCGCCCCTTGCTGGACACCATCTCCAGGAACACGGCGTACTCGTAGCGGTCGAGCGCATCCCGGTGCTTGTGGAGGTAGCAGGCGGAGCCGATATTCTCCGGCAGGATGACTAGCCGGTACGTGTATCGGCGCGACGGGAGAGCCGCGATGTGTTTGAACAAGGCCATCCCCATCGCCACGCCGCTGAGGCCGTCGTTGACCTGGCCGGGGTGGTCCAGGTGCGCGGAGAAGACGATGCTGCGCTCGCTCTCGCCAGCGACCACGTGTTCTCCGACTTTTAATTCACCCGGCTCGAACGTTGTGTCAATCCGCACCTCATACTGCCCCTCGGGCAGCGCGGCGAACCGCTCATACGGAAGGCACATGCCCCAGTCCCGCCGGTAGTAGGCGTAGGCATACGGGATTGCCGCGGGCCGGTCCGGGTCGGTGTGTAGGTGCTTCAGCAGCTCATGCTTCGATACCGTGCCTGAGAACGGTGACGAGTATGAGACCAGGTGAAGTGGGTGGTCCCGGTAGTCGCAGACCGTGCCGTCCTTTGACCACGGCAGCCGACCGCCCAGGTACGTTATCCGGGCTTGCCGAACCGCCCATTTCTCCGGAACTGTCCAGGTAAACGCCTGGTAGCCCGTCGGAAAGCGGAAAACCTCGAGGGGCAGGATGCGACCCAGGTACTCCAGCGACTCATCGTAGCCGTCGGTTATCAGCGACCTGTTCTTCAGGTGCAAGTCGCCGATGATCCGCAGCATCAACGCGGTCTCGGAGTCATCAAGCGCGACTGGCGACCTCGCCGCCAGGTC
>CAYWBD010000084.1:0-1505 GCA_964456315.1 uncultured Thermoflexus sp. | reverse complement strand
CCGCCCCGGCGCTCGGAGGCAGGCTGCCACAGCGCGCCAGCCCGTAGCGACGCACAATAATACGACTACTCTGTTGCCGCCGCGTTACGGCGATGCACCGGCCGGCGCAGCCGCCACCTGCTGGATGCCGGCCGCACAGAGTGGCGCGCCAGCCGCGCCGGGCGCTTTGCTCGTCAGTACGGAAGGCCCAGATGCCCCCGAAGGCGCTCACGATACCGCTCCGGTCCGAAGGCCGGGCCGCTGGACTGGAGTGGCCGGCGCCCCCGGGTTCCGTGACTTGCGTGCTCACGTCGTCTGAGCACGGGCCAGCGGACTGGGACGAGTTTGCCCGGACGCTGGACGCAAAGCTGAGCCTGGTCGCATTGCCGCCCGGTGTGGGTGTGGATGCGACAACGGACCTGGTCCCGGCTGGGGAGAAGTTCCTTGTCGTGGCTCATGGAGAAGCAGGGCGCGCTGCTCTCAAGTTCGCGGCGGCCGGCAACCGGGCGCTGGCAGGCCTGGTGCTGGCGGACTTCGCTCCCGGGCCGGGCAGCGTCCGTCCGGGCGGTCTCCCGTGCCCTGCCTTGCTGCTTCGGGGGCGACAGAGCACCGCGGTCAGCCATGAGGCGATTGTCAGAGCGCGGGAGCGCTTGCCAGGGAGCTGGCTGATCGAACCCGAGGACTGCGGGGCCTGGCCGTTCGGTTCATGCCCGGAAGCCGCGGCGGGCGCGGTGCTGTGGTTTGCGACCGCCGTGGGCGCCCGGCAGCCGGAGATAGCGGCCCAAGCTGGTGACGCCGAGGCGCCTGTTGACCCCCGGCAGGCGGGCTAAGCGGGCTCGCACGACACGCGACTCGGCCCACCTACGCGGGGAGGCGGGCCGAGGGGGACGACTCGCACCCGCTTGTTGGAGGGTTTGTCCGTGTCCGGGGCCAGCCGACTCGGGACGCAGGCGCGAGCCGCTCTTACGCTGTAATACGTCGTCCGGGCATGACCGGCTCTGTTGGGGCCTGCGCGGTCAGAGGGCCTGGCGCCGGGCTGCTAGCGCGTCCTGGGTCGCTGGTCTACTTCGGCGTAACGGACTGAAGGACTGGCGCCCCGTCGGGTCCGGCGGTAAAGCTCAACCTCACCTGCTGGCCGGCCTGGAAGTTCCCAGACCCGCCTGGGAGGGCCACCTGGACGCCATCAATCACGATTGCGCCGCCATCTGCCTGCTTGACTGTGCCTTCCAGCGTAAGTGGCTGCGCCGGAGTGGCGCTCGACGCTGGCGCGGGGGCCGGGGTGGGAGTCGCTGCGCTTGGGGCGGGTTGTTCGGCAGGCACCGGCGGGCTGGAGACTGCGAGCCTGGTGATTTCGGAATCGGCCACCACAAACGCGGACGATTGGAGCACCAGGTCACCGGCCTCAACCTGCCCGAGCGTCACAGGGCTGCCGTCCTCTGAGATCGCGGCGTCTGGGGAGACCGACAACCTGATGGTGCTGCCCGAAGCCGGGGTGATCAGCACCACGCCGGCCGAGGCGACCGCGA
>CAYWBD010000083.1:0-2238 GCA_964456315.1 uncultured Thermoflexus sp. | reverse complement strand
ATCGCGTTCGTCATCGTCGCCGCGGTGCTGGCGTTCACAATCCTGTCCACGGGCATCTTCTCGTCAGAGCAGGGCAAACAGACCATCTTTTCCGGCCTGGCAGGCGCGCGGAGCACGCTGAAGCCCTCGGGCAGCGTGATCGTGTTCAGGGGCAAGGTCGGGGCCGCAAACACGGTGTTCCGGGTCAGTTTGCTAGTGGAGAACCCGGGGGACGGTGAGCCCATTGACCTGACCGCCCCGTACAGCGCCAATGCCACCGGCACCGACCCAGACACCACGGGCAGCGCCTACACGACCGTGCTGTCCTACCTGGACCAGAACCAGAACCTGAGCGACGTGCCGTGGTCAGTGACGATCCTCGGGACAGGCTCCGACAGCATCCTGGACCCCGGCGAGACCGCCGAGATCGCCGTGTGGCTCCTCAACCGCAACACCGCGCTGGCACAGAGTACGAACGACTCTGTCGCCTACATGTCCAGCGGCGGCATAACGTCCAGCGGGTCGCTGCTGAACGAAAACAAGACGTTCACGCTCACGCTGAGGCCCGCGAAGGGGACGACCATCACCTGGACACGCACGCTGCCCAGCGCGTTTTATGACGTGATGAGCCTGAAGTAGGGCGCTGTTGGGCGGTGACTATCCCCCGGCCAGGTTGATCGCCACCGGCACGGCCAAGGAACCAGGGGAGACTCGGGCGTGGGGTGAGCCGCGCTTCCTCGCGAGCCCCGCTCGCCCCGAGCTTGTCGAGGGGCCCCGTTTGCCCTGCGATTCGAGCCGGGCGACGAAGGGCGTAGAGCGCCAACTGCCCGGCGCCGTCAAGCAGCGGGTCGAATGTCAATCGCGATGGGCAGGGCGTCGCGGCCCCAGCCGGCGAGGTCGTCAGCGGCGGTCGCGTATTTGCCGAGCAGCAGCTTCCGGGCGAGCCTGTCCTCTTTTTTGTCCGTGACGACCCGGCCTGTGCCGCTGAACGTCGTCTGCACGATGCGCATGGTCACGGCAGGGGTCTTTTTGATGTTCTGCACCCAGTTGGACTTTTCTCGCCCGCCGGAGAGCATGTAGACCGTGCTGCCCTGCGCCCCGAACCAGATCTCGATCTCGCGGGGCAGGCCCGATACGCGCCCGGTGGTTGTCAGGTAGCAGAACTGCTGGCCGGCGAGGGCTTTCAGGTCTGATGTTGCGGCAGGGTCGGGCATCGCACTCACTTGTCCGTCACTTCCGCGCCCGTCGCCGCGCACTTCCCAGTTGCCGGGCCGACGCGAACGGGGCGCGTGCGCAATGTACCAACGCACGCGCCCCGGCTTGTATTTCACCTGCTCAGCGACTGGCGGCCTACCCGGCAGCGCCAGCGCCCAACCGTCAGCGAGTCGTCATCCAGAAATCCCCTCCCCCTCGATGGGGGAGGGTGTAGGGAGAGGGTGAAAGCGCATCTGCGAGATCGATTTTCTGGATGGCCTCTAGCTGTACCGGGCAACCGTTGTCTGCCTCCTCCGCAGACCGGCCCAGACCGCGGCCAGCGCCAGCGCGCCGGAGAGCGGCCCGACGATGAGCCACCACGGCGCGCCTGGCTGCGCTTGTGCCACGAGGACCGTGTCCCGCGTGTCGTCCGCGCCGGTCCCGTCCTGTGCCACGATGCCCGTGTCCGGCGTGGCGTCCGCCCCGGATCCGCCTCGTTCAATCGCCGCGAGACGCGCCTCAAGCGAGGCAATCTTGTCGTTGTCTCGCTGCATCACAGCGGCGATCTGGTCGTTGTCCCGCGCTTCCAGCGCGGCGATGCGGGCATCTTTTTCCTGGAGTAGCTCGTACAGGCCCTGGATGGCCGCCAGCGCCACGCCATCAGCGTCCACTGTGTTGATGTGCTTATCGTCCGCGCCCAGGCCAAAGGCGGCGCTGAAGTCCTGCGCCACCGGGCCGATGTGCCGCACGGACCCGTCCTGCTTGTAGTTCCAGCTCTCGATGGACAGCGCGCTGAGCTTCTTGAGGACCCCGACGGCGTCTATGGCCGCGAAGTTCATCTTGGCGTTGCGGTCCGACAGCGCCACAAACCCGTTGCACTGCAGGTCGCCGCTGCCGGATGGGAGAGCGCAGCCTGTGAACGCAGCCGGATCCTCTACGCCTATCACCTGGTAGCGGACCGTCTGCCCGGCTTCGGTGGCGGCGAACGCGTTTGGCGTGCCGCCGCCTTCTCCGACTGCATCCACCAGCCAGGCGCCGTCGGTCAGCGTCGTAATGGCCGTCGAG
>CAYWBD010000082.1:0-8652 GCA_964456315.1 uncultured Thermoflexus sp. | reverse complement strand
CTGGACCCACACCATCGAGCGGTCTATGGCCTGGACGAAGTAGCTGGCTGATTCCTTCGCCTCGGGCCCGGTGGCGGCGCCTGCGTCAACGTAGACGGGGCTGGTGTGCGCCCAGATGGCCTGCGCAAAGCTGTCGCGGACTGTCGATCCGAGGCGGGCTGCGATCCACCCGGACGACCCGACCTTGACCGCCGCCTTGAAGCTGCCGGTCTGCGCCGCTCGCCCGTCTCCCGGCGATAGAGAGGAAACAGGCGGGGTCCCTCGCCTCCGCTCGGGACGAGCAGAGTTGATCGGCGCCGTTGGGGCGGTGGACGCGGACAAGCTCCGCCGGGCGACTACGTTTCCGTTGCACACGACCTCGACCGTCTCAACGGCATGGTGGGAGGACCACGACACGTCCACCTCGACGGTGTCTCCCGGCCGGGCGCGGACCGTGTCACCCGGCGCCTGCCCGTTCACCGACAGGAACACCGCCGGCCCGTTCGTGATGAACGTCTGCCCTGCCCTCACGCCTTGCAGCCACGGCTCGTACCGGAACTCAGCGCCCGACTGCGAGTACACCCTGTTCGCCGAGCACACGAACCAGTCAGACCCCGTCGATGCCGGCAGGCGCACGCCGCAGTTGAGCATGTGGTACCAGAGCGTGTACTCCGGGTCGTTCCAGTAGGGGTCGAACAGGTTCATGGCGTCCACCTTACCCAGAGCGGCCGCCACGGGCGCCTCCATCCCCTGCCCGTTGTGGCACCAGATGACCAGCCCCCCTTGTCGCCGGGCGTCATCGCAGGCGTACGACAGCGGCGGGTAGTCCGGGGCGAATGCGTCCACCAGCACGCCGCGGCTCAGCGGCTCGACGATGTTGCGGATGTTGAGCAGCATGATGTGGCCGTAGCCGGGCGTCCACGGCTCGCTGTTGTGACGGGACTCCTCGCCGTTCTGGACGTAGTGGTGCGTGTCCGTGTACTCGTTCAGCACGCCGACCGGGTACTTGTTCGTAGCGTACTTGAGCTCCCAGCGCCGCAGGACCGACACCGCGGTCATGCGCAGGTCCTCCACCCGCGAATCGAACCGCAGGCGCTCGTCCGGGCGGGTCTCCTTCTCGTCGTAGTGGATGTGGGTGTTGCCGGGGTGCCAGCCGCGCTCCGGCAGGTCTGCCCAGCGCTCAAGCTGGATATCGACTGCCAGCGTCTGCCCCTCGGTCAGGCCGACGGTGCGCGACCAGGGCCGGTACTCAGTGCCGCGCTCGACCAGCACCCGCGTGTACCCGGTCCCCGGCTGCACGCTGAACTGCCCGTCCGAGTAGAAGAATGGCTCGCCCGGGCCGACTTTCAGCAGCGCGTCTTTGGGCGTGACCGGCACCCCGTTTGCGCCGAGCACCTGCACTCGCGCCTCGACGCGCTCGCCGGTCGTGGCGTCCCGTATTTCACCTGCTAGCGTGGGCATCTACCGAACTCAGTCCCTCTACAAGCTCCTGATTCTCACTTTCAACCAATGAATCTCTTGCTTCATGATGCAGGTCGTCTGGCTCGATGGAGCATCCTTTCGGTCATTTCGGGCGACATGCCTGAGTGCATGAGCACCATCTCGACGGTCCTGCTTAATCGGCGCAACTGCTGTTGGGCAACCTCCAGTTGCCCTTCTTCGAGTTTCTTGCCTGACGGTACGTCAAGTACCGAACGCAGCCTCTCAGCAAGTAAGTAAAGTTCTTCCAGTCCCATCGGATCCACGCGACGGAGTTCCTGCCGCTCTGTGATTTCCGCTAACCTTGCCCGCATTTCTTGGAGCATTGTGATGATTTCTGCGCTACTTTTCTCGAGTGGGTTGTCGCTCTGTCGAAGGGCCTTGAGGTCAAGTGCGACCGAGATCGGCGTATCGACATCAGATGGATTCGACTCCACTTTGTGAATTTGCACCACGAGTTCGTCACGACACTTCGCTACGCTGTCCAAATCGTGATGGCCGAACTGAATTGTACGGCTCTCAGCCACATCGAACGGAAGCGGCTCCCCACCTTGAATAATTTGAACAATCGGTTTGCTAACGGCATGGCGTACAGCGAGCTCATAGAATACGTTGGGGTTTCTTCCAGTCAAGTCTGCGACGACCAACGGGTCATCAAGCAAGTGCTGAATCACTTGCGACGTGATCATCCCGGGTTGGGAGATATGATCCGCGCGCAGCGCTTCGTAGCCACATTCCTTCGCGGCCGGCGAGATCACGTGCTTGAACACTTGGTCAGACCGCCGTCGGATTTCGCTCTTTTCTTCGCCGATCGGACATATGACGAAGCAGTTGCGGTTGCTGGGTGACGACGCTCTTGGCATTGACATTGCTCCCCAATTCGGGCGTTTCTAACCTAATTGCCAGGCAACACATTATACCTGTCGCGGGTTGTCTCAGGGGAGCGGTTACTAGGCCCCCAGCGCGCGGGCGATCAGGATAGCGGTCCCCGCGGCCACGCAGTACATGGCGAAGGGGCGCAGCGAGCCGCGGCGCAACAAGCGCATGAGCACGCCAAGGGCGACCATGCCGGTCAGGAACGACACGGCTACGCCGATGACGACTTCGGGCGCTCCCGCGCCCAGCGCGCCCTCGTCGCGGACAATGTCGGAGAGCAGTAGCAGGCCGGCGCCGAGTATCGCAGGCACTGCGATCAGGAACGACAGGCGCGCCGAGGCGTCACGGGTCAGGCCCGTCGCCAGCCCCGTGGCGATGGTGCTCCCGGACCTCGACAGGCCGGGGAACACTGCCAGCCCCTGCGCCACACCCATCGCCAGCGCGTCTTTCCACGTTGCGCCGTCCATTCGCCGCAGACGCTTCCCCAGGAACTCCCCGGCAAACAGCGCCGCCGCGGTCACGATCAGGAATGCGCCCGCCCACTCCGGCTTGCGCAGCGGGCCCTCGACGGTGTCTTTCAGGGCGAACCCGACAATTGCTGTCGGGACGAGCGCCACAGCGATCAGGAGGAGGAGCCTGCGGGCGTTCATCGTGCCCGACTCGCTGCCCGCGCCGCCAAAGCTGACCTTGCCGCCTGTGAAAAGCCCGCGAACCAGGCCTGTCCACTCACGGCGGAAGTAGACGACCACCGCGCCCAGTGTGCCAAGGTGGACGGCCCCATCGAACGCCAGGCCCTGGTCCTCCCAGCCGAGCAGCCACGGCACCAGCACGAGGTGGCCGTCGCTGGAGATCGGCAGGAACTCGGTGATGCCCTGGACGATGGCCAGGACTATGGCTTGAACGATGGGCAATGACCCGCCTCGCTCCTCTGTACGTCGCGAATCGTAGGGGCGAATGGCATTCGCCCCCGGCGGCGGCCACAGGGGCACGGTGCATCGTGCCCCTACCCGGACCGTGGCGGCTCTACAATCCTCCCGCACTGTTGGCGTCCCTCACCGTAGCCCTTGCCCTGAGCCCCGTCGAAGGGCTCTCCCGATGGGAGAGGGCACGCGCGCCAGGAGCCGCCTTTGACCCTCTCCGATGGGAGAGGGCACGTGCGCCAGGAGCCGCCTTTGACCCTCTCCGATAGGAGAGGGCAGGTGCGTCAGGAGTCACCTTTGCCCAAGAAGCCGCCTGTGATCTCCCGCGTGGAGACCCTGACACACCCTGACTTCGCACAGCTGATCTGGGTCCGCCTGCATACCAGCGACGGCCTGATCGGCCTCGGCGAGACGTCCTTCGGCCCGCAGGCCGTGCAGTCGTGGGTGCACGAGAGCGCCTGCGAGTTCCTGCTCGGCGCCGACCCCCTGAAGCTGGACTACCTATGGCAGATGGTCGGCCGCGCAGGCTCCATCACGTCAAGGGGCCGGGGCGTCGAAGTGCGCGGCCTTTCCGCGGTGGACATCGCTCTCTGGGACCTCTACGGCAAGCGCGTCAAGCAGCCCCTCTACCAGCTCCTGGGAGGGCTGTTCCGGGACAAGATCAAGGTCTACAACACCTGCGCCGGGTACTCGTACGGCGTCAACCGCTCCGGCCACTACAAGGCCGGCGACGTGGACTACCGCCCCGGCAAGCCCTATGAGGACCAGCACGCCTTCCTGACAGACGCCGGCGCACTCGCCGAGGACCTGCTGTCCGAGGGCTTCACGGCCATGAAGATCTGGCCCTTCGACCAGTTCGTGCCCAAGTCCAACGGCCAGTTCATCTCAAAAGAGGACGTCGAGGCCGGGTGCGAGCCGTTCCGCAAGGTGCGGGCCAAGGTCGGCAAGAAGATGGACATGATGGTCGAGATGCACTGCCTGTGGAACCTGCCCTCGGCCATCAGGATCGCCCACGCCATGGAGCCGCTCGACCCCTACTGGTTCGAGGACCCCGTGCCCATGGACAACATAGACGCCGTGGCGCAGTTCAAGAATTCCACGCACATCCCGACCACGGCGTCGGAGACGATGTCCACCCGCTGGGCGTTCCGGGAGCTCTTCGAGAAGCGCGCCGTGACCATCTGCATGTTCGACATCTCGTGGGTGGGCGGCCTGTCAGAGGCCAAGCGCATCTCGACGATGGCCGAGGCCTACCACCTGCCCGTCGCGCCGCACGACTGCGTGGGGCCAGTCACGCTCATGTGTTCGGTGCACCTCAGCCTGAACGCCCCCAACGCGCTCATCCAGGAGACCGTGCGCGCCTACAACGCCACCTGGTACCACGACATCGCCACCGTGCTGCCGCGCATCGAAGGCGGCTATGCCTACCCACCTGCCGGAGTGGGCATCGGCATGGAGCTCAAGGACAGCCTGCTAAACGACAAGCGCATGAAGAGCCGCGTGAGTGAGCTTTGAGGGCGCGCTATCGTTGTCATTCTGAGCGGAGCGAAGAATCCCGTTAGCGACGGCGCGGCGCCCGCGCACAACGATAAGGAGGCACACATTGGCTGACATCAACGACCGCGTGCAGAAACTCCTGGACAGGCTTGTGGACTCTGACGAGGAGGTCGGCCTGCAAGCCGCCGCGTACCTGAACGGCAAGCAGGTCGTGGACTGCTGGGCCGGAGTCGCCGACGAGACCATTGGCCGCAAGGTCAACGGCGACACCCTGTTCACCTGCTGGTCCACGACCAAGGGCTGGGCCGCGACCTGCGTCCACATCCTGGCCGACCGTGGCAAGCTCAGCTACGACGACCCGATCTCGCGCCACTGGCCCGAGTTCGCCGCCAACGGCAAGGGGAAGTCGACGGTTCTGGACGCGCTGACGCACCGCACCGGCGTGCCGCAGCTGCCCGCGGACGTTACCCCCGAGATGATCTGCGACTGGGACGGCATGTGCCGCGCCATCGCCGCGATGAAGCCGAAGTGGACGCCGGGTACGAAGGTCGGCTACCACGCCTTCACCTTCGGTTGGCTCACGGGCGAGATCGTGCGCCGGGTTGACGGCCGGTCTCTCGCAAAGTTCGCCCAGGATGAGCTCTGCAAGCCGCTGGGCATAGATTCGTTCTTCCTCGGCATCCCGGCGCGCGTAGAAAAGCGGATGGCCCGGTTCCGGGTCGAGCCGCCGCCGGCGGACGCGCCGCAGCCTTCGCCGCTAGCGCTGGCGGCGATGCCGCGCTCATTCATGGGCTCAGAGATCATGAACCGCCCGGACGTCCGGCGGGCGTCCATACCCGGCGCGGGCGGCATTATGAACGCGAGGGCCATCGCCAGGCACTATGCCATGCTCGCCTGCTGGGGTGAGATTGATGGCGTGCGTGTGCTGTCGAAGAAAGGGGTCAACACGATGCGCACGGTCCAGACCCACGAGATGGACCTCGTCGGCGGGCGCATCACCAAGAGGGCGATGGGGTACGGGGTGGGCGGCCGTTTCGAGGACGGTGGCGGGCCGGCGCTGGGCAGGTCGCAGCGGGCCTTCGGACACGGAGGCTACGGCGGGTCGCTGGGCTTCGCCGACCCTGAACTGGGCCTGTCCTTCGGGTTCACAAAGACACTGCTCAAAGTCACACCGGACCCCAAGAAAGCCTCTGCGTACCTCGTGGCCGAAGAGATACGCCGCGCGCTCCGCGCCGGCAAGGGCTAGGCGGTGCCACCCGCGACTGACGCCCGCCTCGGCCGCCTTGCCTGCAAGGTCGCGGTCGTCACCGGCGCCGGGTCGAGCGGGCCGGGCGTCGGCACAGGCAAGGCAATCTCGACGCTGTTCGCCCGCGAAGGCGCAAAGGTCCTGCTCGTCGACAGCGTCGCGGAGCGGGCCGCGCAGACTCTGAGCGAGATCCAGGTCGAAGGCGGCGAGGCCTCCGTCTTCGCCGCCGACGTCACGAGGTCCGCCGACTGCCGCGGCATGGTCGACGCCGCAGTCACTCGCTACGGCCGACTGGACATCCTCGTGAACAACGTCGGGACCATCGCTCGGGGCACGGTAGTCACCGTGACAGAGGACGACTGGGACCGCGTGCTGGCCGTGAACCTGAAGAGCATGGTGCTTACGAGCAAGCACTCCATTCCTGCAATGGTGAGGACCGGCGGCGGGGCCATCGTGAACATTGCCTCCGTCGAGGCGCTGCGGGGCCGTTCAAACGGGATCCTGCCCTACTCGGTCTCGAAGGGCGGCGTCGTCACCCTGACCACCCACATGGCGGTGCAACACGGGCGGCAGAACGTGCGCGTGAACTGCATCGCGCCAGGGTTCCTGTACACGCCAATGGTCGTCCCGCTGCTTACGCCCGAGGCGCGCGAACTCCGGCGGCTGGCCGCGCCGCTGGGCACCGAGGGCACGGCCTGGGACGTGGCCTACGCCGCGTTGTTCCTGGCGAGCGATGAGGCGCGCTGGGTCACTGGCATAACCCTGCCCGTGGACGCCGGCCTGCTCGCCACGACGCCCCTTTCGATGATGGACACACCGCTGTAGGCGTCGCAGCCGGACCTCTGCCTGTGCCGTGCTGCCCGTCGGCGTCAGGCCGATGACCTGTCGATCCCCGCCTTCTTCATCCACTCTTCGAGCGCTCGCTTGAGCGCCGCCGGGTCCGGGTAACGGTCTTCGGGCAAGACGGCGATGGCCTTCAGCACGATGTCGTTCAGCTCAGTCGGGACCAGCCCCGGGTTGAGGTCGTGCAGAGGCACAGGGGGGTTGGAGTAGTCGAGCACCTTCTCAGGCTTCGCCCCCTCTTTGGCCTCCAGCTCCCTGGTAGCCGGGTACGGGAGGGCCCCGACGCCCAGCAGCTTGTAGAGCACCGCGCCGACCCCGAAGACGTCCGTGTAGTAGCCGGCCTCTTTCCGGTCAGTCTGTTCCGGCGCCTTGTAGTCGCGGGTGCCGGCCATCGTCCGTAGCGGCTTGTCGGGGTCAAAGGGCCTGGCCACGCTCAGGTCAAAGAGCGTTGTCCGGCCGTGGTGCCACATGGCGTTGGAGGGCTTTACGTCCAGGTGGACGTACCCCTGCGAATGGAGGTAGGTCAGGGCATCGCAGATGTCCAGAGCGACCGCTACGAAGTCCTGGACCCGGAATGCACGGTAGTTCCCCTTGAAGAATATGGTCTCAAGGGTCTGTCCGCCGAGGTGCTGCATGATGATGTGGGGGATGGGCTCAAGGGATCCCCCGTAGCCTTCGACAATGTTGGGGTGCCGCAGCTTGTTGAGGATCTCGCCTTCCCGCATGAGGGCCCTGGCGGCGTCGGCGTCTTTGCGGAGCTTCTTGCCGAGCAACTTCACGACTACGTAGTCAGACATCTTGAAATGGCGGCAGAGGTAGACGTCAACGACCTTGCTGCCGGCAAGGTGCTCGACGACGCGGAGGTCCTTGCCCAGCTTCATGCCCGATTTGAATACGTCCGGTCTCTTCTTTTTGCCGGAGCTGGTCAGTTCGGGTGGGAGCGGGATGTTTACAGGTCGCATGGCGTTGGTCCGGCTCCTGATCCGGAACGGGTGGCTCGGACAGGCCCGGGCCGCGTGCGGTCAGCTCTATTGGCCCTCGCCCGGTCGCGGAGCGCTGGGCCGGTGGCTGGGAACGTTACCGTGGTCTGGGAAAGACACGCGGGACGCCTCCCGACGGGTGAGAAGGCCCGCGCAGAGGCAGGCGCAGTCCTGAGCCGCGCTGTCGGCCACGTCGCCAGTCCAATTGTCCAACACTCTGTCGCCCACCGCATGGGCGGGCGCCGCAGGAAGGCCCTGCAAAAGCGCAGGCGGGGTGTTCCCACCCCGCCTGCGTCTGTTCAGGTACGTTTTTTCCGGTAACGAGTCAGGTCGCCGGCGTTAGCCCGTCGCGGTGCCCGTGCCGGTGCCGGTGATCCCAGGACCAGTGTCCGTGCCGGTGCCGGTGCCCGTAACGGTGCCTGCACCGTCAGTGGCAGTGTCGGAACCAGTACCGGTGATGCCAGCGCCTGTGGCGGACTGGCTACCCGTGCCGGTCACGTCCCCGCCGGCGTCGGTGCCAGTGGCGGAGCCCGTGGCTGTACCAGCGGCGCCGACAGGGTCTGTCCCTGTGCCGGTGCGCGTGTACGTCCCATCCGTGCCCGCGCTTGCGGTGTTGTCGTTGGTCGTCAGCTTGCTTGCGCCGCCGTTGCTGTTGGTCGCGGTGCCGTCGGTGGCTGCGCTGGCGGTGTTGTCATTGGTCGTTGCGGCGCTGGGGCCGTTGCCGCTGTTGGTGCCCGAGTCGTCGGTGCCTGCGCTGCGAGTGTTGTCGTTGGTCGTCCCGACAGTGGCGCCGTTGCGGCTCCTGGTCAGGGTTGCGGTCCCGCCGCTGGCG
>CAYWBD010000081.1:0-9482 GCA_964456315.1 uncultured Thermoflexus sp. | reverse complement strand
GCGAGCGTTTCGACCACCACGAGCTTCTCGCGCACCACGAGCTCGGCCGCCGCCGACGGGGTTGGCGCGCGCTGGTCGGCCACGAAGTCGGCGATGGTGAAGTCCGTCTCGTGGCCGACCGCGCTGATGACTGGGACGCGGCAGGCGAATATCGCCCGCGCTACCGCTTCGTCATTGAACGGCCAGAGGTCCTCCAGCGAACCCCCGCCGCGCGCCAGGATCACGACGTCGAGCCCCGGCATAGAGTTCAGCGCCGCGAACGCGCTTACGATCCCCGGAGCCGCCGCGTCTCCCTGGACGGGCGTTGGCACGATGACCACTTCTGCCAGCGGGTAGCGCCTGCCAAGCACGTTCAGGATGTCCTGGACCACCGCCCCGGTCGGCGACGTAATGACCGCGATGCGCCTCGGGAACTCTGGGAGCGCTCGCTTGCGGCCAGGGTCGAAGAGGCCCTCCGCTTCCAGCCTCCGCTTGAGCTCCTCGAACGCCTGCTGCAGCGCGCCGAGGCCCGCGGGTCGGACGGACGCCGTGTAGAGCTGGAGCTCTCCGCGGGCCGGGTAGATGGAGATGCGGCCGCGGGCGAGCACCTGTGCGCCGTCGGCCAGGTAAGTGCCGCCCCGGCCGGGCGCGAACATCACGCAGCGTAGCGTGGCGCTGGCGTCTCGAAGTGCGAAGTAGTAGTGCCCTGATCCCGGACGGCGGGCGCCGGACACCTCGCCGGAGACCGTCAGGTCGGCGAGGACGGGGTCTGAGTCCAGCGCCTCTTTCAGGTAGGCGTTGGCCTGCGACACCGTGAACACGGCCTCGCCGGGCATGACTGGGAGGGGCGTGCTGGTCATGTGGTGGCTCGCCTAGGTCCGAGGCTGCGCTTTGAAGAAAGCGGGCGAGGCCCCTCGATCAGCTCGGGTCAAGCGGCATAGCGTGGCCCCTCTCGGCTCGAGGAAGCGCTGGTCAGACAACCGAGCCCGCCGCCTCACTCCGTCCGGCCCAGGTAGTTCCCCGTACGCGTGTCGACGCGGATCTGGTCGCCCTGGTTCACAAATAGGGGCACGTTCACCTTCAGCCCGGTGCTGGTCACGGCCGGCTTGGTGGCCGAGCTGGCCGTGTCGCCCCTGAAGCCGGGGTCGGTGGTCGCCACTTTCAGCATCACAGTAGGCGGCAGCTCCACGGACATCGGCTCGTCCAGGTAGGTCATTATGTCGATCGTCTCGCCCTCGACCAGGTAGCCGGCGTCCTCGCCGAGCTTCTCTGCGGAGATGCCGAACTGCTCGAACGACTGCGTGTCCATGAACATGTAGGAGTCGGCGTCCCGGTAGAGGTACTGGACCTTCTTCTTCTCAGTCGGCGCCGCCGTCAGCTTCTGGCTGGCGTTGAACTTCTTTTCCAGCACGTTCCCAGTCTTCAGGTGCCGGAGCTTGAGCGTGAGAGTGGGCGGCGCCTTGGGAGCGGAGCGGTGCGCGTACTGCACCACCTGATACACCTCGCCGTCGAGCAGGATCGTCAGGTTCCGCCTCATGTCCCCGGAGCTAAGCGTCACTTATTTGCCTGCTGTCTCGTTAACCCTCTCCCTCTGGGAGAGGGTGTGGGTGAGGGACGTTCAACCGAGTGGGCGATAACCCGCTCGCCCCGAGCTTGTCGAGGGGCCCCGTGACGGCCCCCTAGTGTCCCGTATCCGAAGTCCTGAGCCACTTCCTTCGTTCCCTCTCCCCTTGCGGGAGACGGGTGCCCACCGCAGGTGGGCGCGGGTGAGGGGTCAATTTGGAGCTCCACATCAGAGACGGGACATTAGTCCGCCCGCTCCAGGTACTCGCCGTTGCGAGTGTCCACCCGGATCTTCTGGCCCGCGTTCACAAAAAACGGCACCTGCAGCTTCAGCCCGGTGTGGGTCAGAGCAGGCTTGGTGTTGCCTGCCTGCGTGTCGCCCTTGAAGCTCGGCTCGGTGTCCTTCACCGTGAGCACAACGGTCGTTGGGAGCTCAATGACCACTGGCTCCCCCTGATACATCCTCACCTCGCACTGGTCCCCGTCAACCAGGTACGACATGGCGTCCCCGGCGTCCTCGGTGGCCACCGGGAACTGCTCGAACGTCTGGGCGTCCATGAATACCAGGCTGTCGCCGTCCCGGTAGAGGTACTGGCAGGGGCGCACCTGGGTCGGAGCGGCCGTCAGCTTGATGTTGGCATTGAACGTCTTTTCGAGCACCTTGCCCGACTTGAAACTCTTGATCCGCAGCGTCATCGTTGGCGCGGCGTGCGGCGCCTTGCGGTGGCTGTATTCCACGACGCGCCACACCTCTCCGTCCATGAGGATCGTCGTGTTCTTGCGGAGGTCGCCCCAGCTGATGGTCATCGTCGGGTCTTTGCCTCACGAGGCGACCCCGGCAAGCCTGTGCCGGGCGCGCGCCGCCATAAAAACGCTTCCCGGTCGCCCGGCCCATGAGGGCCACAAGACGAGGAGGGCCGACAGACTACGTGTCGCGGCCTGGTGGCCGACAGTTCTCTATCTTAGCCCGCCGGCTAGCCCCTTCGCCCCGTTCGGCCGGAGCCAGCCTCCCATGATGGGAGCCCAACGGGGGCAGGGCCTGGCCCTCAGAACTTCATCTTCGGCGCGTGGCTGAGCAGGCGCGCCTTCCCGCCTTCCAGCACCACCACGTCCTCGATGCGCACGCCGCCCCAACCGGTCAGGTAGATGCCCGGCTCGATGGTGAACACCATCCCGTCTTCCAGCTTCCCGGGGCTGTTGGGCCCTACGCCGGGGCTCTCGTGCACCTCCAGGCCCACGCCGTGGCCCAGGCTGTGGCCGAAGGCGTCTGCGTAACCCGCCTCCTGGATCACCTTGCGGGCGATGCCGTCGCACTCGGCCCCGGTCATGCCTGCACGCACTATCTCGATGGCCGCCAGCTGGGCCGCCAGCACGATGTCGTACACCTTCTTCGCCTGCGCGTCCGGCTTGCCCAGGACCACCGTGCGGGTCAGGTCGCTGCAGTACCCCTGGTAGCGCGCGCCCATGTCCACGACTATGGTCTGGCCCTCTCGCAGCACGTCTGTGCCCGCGCGGTGATGCGGTCGCGCGGCGCTGGGCCCGCCGGCGATGATGGTCTCGAACGAGACCGCCTCTCCGCCGCGCTGGCGCACCGCCTGCTCGATCAGCCAGGCGACCTCCTCTTCGGTCATCCCAGGTCGCAACCGGCCGGCCACCTCAGTGAACGCCTGGTCGCCGATCTCGATGGCCCGAGAGAGTGTTTTCAGCTCTTCGGCGTCTTTGACCGCACGCAGCCCGAGTGTCAGGCCCTGCGTCGGCTTCAGCTGGACGTCCTGGGGCATGTCCTTGGCTTCTTGGAACGCCAGCTTCATGCGGTCAAACTGCGCCACCGTGACGTTGTCTGACTCGAAACCCACCTGCTTGGCGCCAAACTCCCCGGCGAGCTTCGGTATCCATTCCAGCTTCGCCCCGGTGCGGTCTACCCGGAACCCGGGTGCCTGCTCAGCCGCTTGCTCTACGTAACGGAAGTCCGTGCACAGCACGGCGTCTTTGCGGGTGATGAACAGCCAGCCCGCGGTGCCGACGAACCCCGAAAGGTACCGCCTGTTCTCGCCGTTCGAGATCAGGATGCCGTCGAGCTTCTCTTCTTCGAGCTTCGCCCGCAGGCGGTCCACCCGGTGCGGGTATTTCAATGAGTCCAAGCTGCGCTCCCGATTGCCGCGGCCCGCGCGGCACCGTCTGTCCGGCAAGCCCCTCTCCCGGCGGGGGAGGGGCCGGGTGAGGGGGAATCCTAAACCGCGGCGGCGCGTCTAGTCTGGCCAGCCACGTTCACTTCACCGTCGCCGCCAGGTAGTCCAGAGCATAAAGATACCCGCGCCAGCCCAGCCCGGCGATTTGCCCCTTGGCCGTCGCCGTAAACACGGAGTGCCGCCTGAACTCCTCACGGGCGTGGATGTTTGACAGATGCACCTCGACGACCGGGAGCTTAGCGTCCAGGATGGCGTCAAGGACTGAGTAGCCGACGCCGGTGAGCGCGCCTCCATTGATGATCAGGCCGTGTGCGCCAGCGGAGTTCTGCTGTATCCAGTCCACGATGGCGCCCTCGTGGTTTGACTGGAAGCACGCCACCTGGACGTGGAGCTCGCTTGCGCGCCTGGCGATTTCCGCCTCGATCTCCGGGAGCGTCTTCGTCCCGTACTGGCCGGGGTCGCGCTTGCCCAGGTTGTTGAGGTTGGGCCCGTTGATGATAAGGAACTTTGGCATGCCGGCTCCTGCTTTTCCGGACGGTGGAAGTCCGTCGACGAGCTTACGAGGTTCCCGGCCTGGCTGCCTTCCGGGCGCGCTAGCTGAAGGTGACCCGGCTCCGGCAGGCGATCGCTTCGTCATGCGCCCCCGGTGTGGCATGCCACCGCGCGCACATGGACGGGCTCGGCTGCGCGCCGGCGGGGTATGCCACTATTGCACAGTCTTGGCGGCCAGCCCCACGCCTGCTATAACAGCTCCTGCGCGGGACACCGCTCTGCCAAAAACATCGTTGCGCGGCATGTTTCGCGTTGTGGCACGAGTGACAACGATTTGACTTCCACCGCCTCCACGTCGACAGCGGCGCCCTCTGGCGCTAATCCTGGCACGCCACCATACCTCAGCTTCTTGACGTTCCTGCAAGCCGTTGAGTGGTTATCGTCCCAGATGCAGCCGGGTCGTTTAGACAGCTCGTTGTGGCAGAAGAAGTTTAGTGGCACGAGCAGCGGCCAGCTTGTCGCTGCGTTCCGGTTCCTTAGACTCACCGATGGCAGCGTACCGACGGAGGCGTTAGTGCGCCTGACGTCTGCGCCTCCCGAGCAGAGACCAGCCCTGCTTCTGAAGGTCCTTGGAGCAGCTTATGGCACAGTACGTTTTGACCGGCTAGGCGATGCCACTCCGGTAATCCTGAGAGAGTGGCTGCGCGCCTACGGTCTCTCTGGGGCCACGCACCGGAAGGCCGTATCGTTCCTGGTAAACGCGCTTAAGTACAGTGGACAGCCTATGTCGCCGGCCATTGCCCGCAGCGCCCGCAACCGCGGTCCTGTAGGCGTTGGCAGGACGGTAGGGCACAAGTCCTCGTTGGCGTCCGGGAGTGCGACCCCAATTTCAGGCCCGCGGGCCCAGGCAGGTGATCACGTGCAACGGAACATTCAGCCCCGACAGGTAAGCGGCCACAATGTGCGTACTGTCAGCCTCGCGAGCGGCGGCACGGTCAGCGTGTCGCTGGACGTCGACCTCTTCGGCCTATCCCCGGAGGACCAGGAGTTCGTGCTGCGGCTGGTAGGACTTGTCCGGGAGTACGGCAAGAGCCATCCGGCAGCGCCCGCCGGGAGCCAGCCCACGACGTCCACCGGCCTCCCGCAAGCCGCGCCAGCAGCGTAGCGCGAGGAGCGCCTGGCCCGTCTAGCGCGACCCCGGTCGTGGTTCGCCGACCGCCTCTGGCGCGCCGGCCGGCCCAGGAAGAGGCCCGATGGGGGGAGAAGCCTCCGCATGTGCCTGATCGTCGTGACCATCGCCAGCCGACCTTGGGCCAGCAGAAACCTTCCGTGCCCGCGGGTGCGCGCCGAGGTACACCTTACGCGCCTGGGCCGCAGACACGTGCGTGTAGATCTGCGTCGTCGCCGGGCTGGCGTGGCCTAGGAGGTCCTGCACCACGCGCAAGTCTGCGCCGCCGTCGAGCAGGTGCGTCGCAAACGAATGTCGCAGCGTGTGCGTGTGGAACCGCGGGTCCAGGCCGGCCAGCAGCGCAAAGCGCTTCACCGTCTCCTGGATGCTGCGGACCGACAGCCTGCCCCCGTACTGGTTCAGGAAGACCGCCTCCCCGCTACGGCGCGTTGCCCAGCGCGGTCGCACCTCGGCGAGGTACCTCGTGAGCATCTCGGTGGCAAGGCGCCCGAGCAGGCTGACGCGCATCTTCGAGCCCTTGCCTGTCACCCGCACCTCCCTGGACCCGAGGTTGACGTCCGGCACGTTTAGCGACTGCGCTTCGCTCACACGCAGGCCCGCGGCGTAGAGGACCTCCAGCAGCGCCCGGTCCCGCAGGCCAGCCTGCTTCTGGATGTCTGGGAGCGACAGCAGGCGGCCGATATCCGCCGCGGACGCCACGACCGGGAGCCGGCGCTCCTGCTTCGGAGGCGTCACGAGGTCGGTCTGGTGCGACTCCACGATGCCCCTGTCCTTGAGGAACCGGTAAAACGTGCGCAGCGCCGTGAGCTTCCGGGCCACGCTCGGGCGGACGTACCCGATCTCCAGCAGCCAGGCCAGGTAGGCGCGCAGGAACAGCCTGTCGGCGCCCCCGAGGCCGGCCGTCTTGCGGGCCTTCAGGAACTCGAAGAACGGCGCCAGGTCGTTCAGGTAGTTGCGCACGGAGAGAGCGGCCAACTGCCGGGAGGAGCGCAGGTGAGTCTCGTATTCCAGCACGTGCGGGCGCCAGGGCGTGCCTGCGAGGGCCGCGTCCAGTCCTGGGAGGCGCAGGGATGTCATGGCGCAGCCTGCGGCCCGCGCGCAGCCGTGCCCAGTCGCGCCGGGTGAACGACAGCGCAGGTATTGCGCGCCGCGCTACCCGACTCAGCCCGTAAGGCGGCCGTCAGGCCCTGACCGGCTCCGGGGCAGGCTGGGTAGCGGGAGCTTCCGGCTCCTCGCCGGCCTGGCCATCTGCAGAATCCGCGCCCTCCGAGCCCGCAGACCGGGTGGCCGTGTACTCGCAGACGGTGCACTTCAGGCGCGTGCGGCCTTGGGCGATGACCAGTCCGCCGCAGTCCGGGCAGGGGTCCTTCTGTGGGGCCTTGCCCACCAGGAAATCGCAGCCCTCGCCCTCGACCTTGCTGTACCGGTTGCAGCCCCAGAACGTGTTCCCCTTGCGGTTCTTCTTCTCGAACAGCTCGCCCAGGCCGCACTTGGGGCACTTGATGCCCGTCGACTTCTGGATGGGCTTCGCGTTGCGGCACTCCGGGAACCCCGAGCACGACAGGAACTTGCCGAAGCGCCCGGACCGGATGACCATCGGCTTGATGCACTTTTCGCACACTTCGCTGCTCGGCTCGGTCAGGGCCTCGCGGGGCACCCGCGGCGCGTTCTTCGCCGCTGCGATCTTTAGCTGGAACGGGCCGTAGAACGCTTTCAGGACTGGGACCCATTCGGACTCCCCGCTGGCGATGCTGTCCAGGCGGCTTTCCATGTCAGCCGTGAACCCCGGGTCCATGACATCGGGGAAGTTTTCGGTCAGGAGGTCGCAGACAGCCAGGCCGAGCTTGGTCGGCTTGAAGCGCGCCTTTTCCCTTGACACGTAGTCGCGCTCTGCGATTGTGCCTACGATTGTGGCGTAGGTGCTCGGCCGCCCGATGCCTTTTTCTTCGAGTGCGCGTATGAGCATCGCCTCGGAGTAGCGGGGGGGCGGCTGCGTGAACTTCTGGTCTGACTTCACGCCCAGCAGGTTGAGCGGCTCGCCCTGCGTCAGCGGCGGGAGCTCCCGTGAGTCCTCCTCGTCCTCGGGCTCGTCGCGCCCTTCGATGTACAGCGTGCGGAACCCGGGGAACTTGATGACAGAGCCCGTCGCGCGCATCGTGTACTTGCGCCCGCCGGGTGCGGCGGCGCCGATGTCCGCCGAAGTCTGGTCTACGATCGCGTCCGGCAGCTGGCTTGCGACCATGCGCTTCCAGACCAGGTCATAGACCCGGCGCTGCTCGAGCGTCAGGAACTGCGCCACGCTCTCCGGCGTCCTGAACGCCGACGTCGGGCGGATGGCCTCATGGGCCTCCTGGGCGTTGGCGCTCTTGGTCTTGTAGATGCGTGGCTTGTGGGCGTAGGCCGCGCCCCAGCGCTGCTTGATGAACTCGTGGGCCTCGTGGAGAGCGGTCTGTGCCACGTTGGTCGAGTCCGTGCGCATGTACGTGATCAGGCCCACCGGGTCGCCGCTGCCCAGCACCATGCCTTCGTAGAGGTCCTGCGCCACGCGCATCGTCCTCTGGGCGCCCATGCGCAGGCTGCGGGCTGCTTCCTGCTGGAGCGTGCTGGTGGTAAACGGCGGTTGCGGCTTCTGGTGGATCTCCTTCCGCCTGACCTCCGCCACCTGGTAGGTCGCAGCCTTCAGGTCCGCCGCTATTGCCCCGGCGCGCTGGCCGTCGGCGACAACAGGCTTGCCCTTTTCGCCCTCGACGGCCTGCAGTGTGGCCTTGATGACCTTCGTCGTGCCGTCGGCCTTGAGCAGCTCGACCGCCACGACCCAGTATTCTTCCGCCTTGAACGCCTCGATTTCGCGTTCGCGCAACACAATAATCCGGAGCGCGACTGACTGCACACGCCCCGCGCTCAGGCCGCGGCGGACTTTGGACCACAGCACCGGGCTGAGTTCGTACCCGACGATGCGGTCCAGCACGCGACGGGCCTGCTGCGCGTTGACGAGGCGCATGTCTATCTGGCGCGGGTGGCCGAAGGCCTCGTCAATGGCCGGTTTCGTGATTTCGTGGAAGACGACGCGGTTGAGGACCCGGTTGGTGCGCGTCAGGTGCGCGGCCTCTACGAGGTGCCACGAGATCGCCTCGCCCTCGCGGTCCGGGTCAGTGGCAAGGTAGACCGCGCTGGCGCCGGCGGCAGCCTCCTTGATCTCATCCACGATGTGCTTGCGGCCGTGGACGATGTGGTACTCGGGCTTGAAGTCCTTGTCCACCTCCACGCCCATTTCGCGCGGGGGGAGGTCTCGCACGTGGCCCATCGAGGCCATGACGATGTACTTGTCACCAAGGAACCGCCCGACGGTCCGGGCCTTGGCGGGCGATTCAACTATTACGAGGCTTTTGCCACTACGGGTTGTCAACGAACGAGTCCGTCCTGTCCTACGCGCCGCCATGTTGCAGCGGCGATGAATGATCGCGGTTGTCTCAAGCGGTCCAGGGCCCTCTGGCCGCGCCGGGCCGCCCGATGTCCCGTGCGAACTGCATCGGGCCGACCTGGCGTACTGCTCCCTGCAGCTCCAGGACGGTGAGCACAGAACTCACAGTAGCAGGGGACAGCCCGGTAGAGCGCGTCAGGTCATCGACGTGCGCCGGTCCCCCGGCCAGAGCCGCCAGCAGCATCCCCTCTTCCTTGATAACACCGCCGTCAAGCGCGGCAGCGTCGTCCCGGTTTACCGGGACGTGGGCGCGGTCTCGTCTGCCAGACCGGTTGTTGGGAAGAGCGTCTCCGGGGCCCGGCACTGCTGCTGCGGGGCGGCCAGCTTCCGGCCGGGCGGCCATCCCGAACTCTGCGATGTTTAGCTCTTCGAGCACGTCCTGGTAGTTCGACACCAGCTTCGCCCCCTGCTGGATCAGCCAGTTCGGTCCGTTGCTCTTTGGCGACAGCGCGGAGCCCGGCACGGCGAACACTTCGCGGTCTTGCTCAAGGGCCCAGCGCACCGTGATCATCGCGCCGCTGTCCATGTCAGCCTCCACCACCAGCGTCCCCAGCGCCATGCCACTTATTACGCGGTTGCGGCGAGGGAA
>CAYWBD010000080.1:0-9516 GCA_964456315.1 uncultured Thermoflexus sp. | reverse complement strand
GCGCACTCAGCGAGCGCCCGCGGGGTAAAGATCGCCGTTGCGCCGAACATGGGATGAGGTCGCAGTCACCGGGGCGTACGTAACAACTGAACGTGAGGCGCAATTTTTTCTGCTCGGTGCTGATTGGCGGACTCGTGTTCTCGCTGTCAGCCGCCTGCTCCACCGCTGATGTCGGCGCCCCCGCTACGAGCGACGTGGCAAGCACGCCTGTAGCGTCGCCGGCTACTTTGCCTGAGCAGACGGCGACCTTGACCTCGAGTCCGTTACCGTCCCAGGCCCCGCCCGCCACTTCTTCGCGAGTCGCAACCCCCGCTCCTGCCGCCACTACGGTCCGTCCGTCGACGGCCGTCCCCACGATTCCCACGCCGAGTCCAATGTTGCCTCCACCGGCACCAACCATGCTGCCTTCCAGCACCGTCAGCCCGAGCCCGGCTGCGACGCCAACCGTACCGCCGTCCGCGACGAGCGTCCCGGTCCCATCAGTCTCCGCGACTCCTGCTTCGCTCATTCCGAGTCCGCTCCAGCCGCTAACGGTCGAGCGCATCTGGCCCTGGCTGACCATCAACGACCCGCTCTTCTTGACCGTCTTCCCGGGAGAGGTTGGCCTATTGGCGGCTGTCTCCCAGGACGGGCTCGTCATGTCTTTCGAGTCACACCCGACCATGGGCGCCGGTCAGGGATTCAACGTTCTCGACATCGTGCTCGACATCCAGGACCGCGTCAGCCGCGCCGGGCGAGAGGAGGGCCTGCTGGGCCTGGCGTTCCACCCCGGCTACTCAAGCAACGGACGCCTCTTCGTCTACTACACCGCCGCCGCGCCGCGCAGGTCTGTGATATCCGAGTTCACCGCCGGCCCGGACGGCAGCGCGGACCCGTCGTCTGAGCGCATAATCCTCGAAGTGCCCCAGCCCTACTGGAACCACAACGGCGGCATGCTCCTGTTCGGGCCGGACGGATACCTGTACATCGGGCTCGGCGACGGTGGCTCGGCAGGCGACCCGCACGGCCACGGCCAGGACACGAACACGCTGCTGGGGTCCATCCTGCGGATAGACGTCGACCGGCCACAGTCCGGCAAGGCCTACGGCATCCCTCCTGACAACCGGTTTGCACGCGGCGGTGGCGCCCCCGAGGTCTGGGCGTACGGCCTCCGAAACCCCTGGCGCTTCTCGGTCGACCCCGTCACTGGCCAGATGTGGGCAGGCGATGTCGGTCAGAACCGCTTCGAAGAGATAGACATCATCGTGCCCGGCGGAAACTACGGCTGGAACCTCATGGAGGGCGCCACCTGCTTCAGTCCCAGCTCTGCCTGCGACCGGACTGGCCTCCAAATGCCCGTGGCCGTGTACGGGCGCGCAGACGGCTGCAGCGTCACCGGAGGCTACGTCTACCGCGGCCAGCGCCTGCCATCGCTCTACGGTGCTTACGTGTTCGGCGACTTCTGCTCCGGGAAGGTCTGGGCGTTGCGCCACAACGGCACAGCGGTCGTCGAAGGGCCGGTCCTAATAGCCGACACCGGCCTGAGCATCTCGTCGTTTGGCGAAGACGCCGACAGGGAGCTCTACATCGTCGACCACAATGGCGGCATATATCGCTTCGCCGGGCCGTAGCCGCGCGGGGTCCGTGGCGACTGGCGTCTGTTCGTCACCCACCTGAACCTGCCCGCGCCGCGCCGCTGGCCCTCCAAACGGGTACCATTGCCGACTGCCGCGGCCGCACGAGAACACGGCGCGCCCGCACGCCATTCGCCCGGAGCCCAACACATGCAATCCGCCTACCCCAGCACGATAAGAAGCCGCATCGCCCGAGACGAGCTGCTCCTGAGCACGGGCATGTTCACCCGTCAGCCCCACGTCGCCTCGGCCATTTACCAGGCCGGTCCCGACTGGGTCTGGATAGACCAGGAACACTCCCCCTGGGGGACCGAGTCCATCGGCGTCATCGCCGTGATGGGCCGCCAGATGGGTGTCGCGCCGGTCATCCGGGTCCCCTGGAACCACCCCGGGGACATCAAGAAGGCCTACGACGTCGGCGCGGTGGGCGTCATGGTCCCCCAGATAGACAACGAAAAAGAGGCCGCGGTCGCCATCAACTACGCCAAGTACCCGCCCATCGGCGAACGCGGCATCGCACCCTGGTTCGCGGGCATGCTGGGTGTGTCCGCCGACGACGTGCTCAAGCACGCCAACGACGAGACAGTGCTCATCCTCCAGATGGAGAGCGTCGAAGCGTACGAGCGGCTGGACGAGACCCTGAAGCTCAAGCACTTCGAGGTGCTGCTTGTCGGGCCGGCAGACCTGTCGGCGTCGCTTGGCTTGCCCGGCAAGATGCACCACCCCAAGGTGGAGAACATCATGATCGACGTCGCCAGCCGAATGAAGAAGCAGGGCAAGGGCAAGGCCCTGGCGACCACCTGGGCCGAGCCGGACGATGCCCGCCGTTGGATCGCCGAGGGCTACCGCTTCATGAACATCGGCACCGCGCTCACACATGGCCTGCCGGCGACCAAGCGCATCTTCGCTGAGCTCCGAGAGGAGTTCGGGACGCCTCAGGGTAAGCCCGCCGGACGCACGAGCGGAGCCCGCAAAGCGCAGCCAGCCGTAGGCCGCGCCCAGACAAGGAGCCGCTAGCCATGCCCGCGTACCCCAGCACAATCAGGCAGAAGATCGCGAAAGGCGATGTCGTCCTCGGCACTGGCCTCATCAGCCACGAGGCCCATGTCGTGTCAATGATCTGTCGCGGCTGCGACGTCGACTGGATCTGGATAGACCACGAGCACGAGCCGTTCGGCACCGAGTCCGTCGGGACGAATGCGGTCATGGCGAGGCAGCTCGGCGTCGCGCCAGTGATCAGGGTGGCCTGGAACGACCCCGCGCTGATCAAGAAGGCTTACGACGTCGGCGCGGTGGGCGTAATGGTCCCGCAGGTAGACAACCCGGAGGAGGCACGGCAGGCCATCAGCTACGCCAAGTACCCGCCTCTGGGCGAGCGCGGCATCGCTCCGTGGT
The DNA here is from genome assembly GCA_964456315.1 of uncultured Thermoflexus sp. Classification (GTDB taxonomy): domain Bacteria; phylum Chloroflexota; class Dehalococcoidia; order Lucifugimonadales; family Lucifugimonadaceae; genus SHXW01. The sequence continues at coordinate 6,508 of CAYWBD010000080.1, read as the reverse complement.
TTGCCGGAATGCTGGGCGTCTCCGGTGACGACGTGCTCAAGAACGCCAACAGCGAGACCGTGCTCATCTTGCAGCTGGAGAGCGTCGAGGCCTACGAAAAGGCCGACGAAACTCTGAAGCTCAAGCACTTCGAGGTGCTGCTGTTTGGCCCGACTGACATGTCGGCATCATTGGGCGTCCCTGGCAAGATCCACCACCCAAAGGTCGAGAACGTGATGATGGACCTGGCGAAGAAGGCGAAGCGGGCAGGGAAGATGCTGGGCTGCACGTTCGGCGACCCCGAGGACTGCCGTCGCTGGATACGCGAGGGCTACCGCTTCATGAACATCTCCAGCCCGCTGGAGTTGGGCACCAACGGCGTCAAGAAGTGGGTGGCTGACCTGCGCCAGGAGTTTGGCGTGAAGTAGGCACTGCCTGAGTAGCCGCCCGCCCTGGCCCCGTCTTCACGCTGCGAAAATGACACCACATGAGTAGTTACGATGCCCCAGGTGAGGGACGCCATTGGCTTGGTCGAGAAGCAAGGATGGATACTGGTGAGAGTCAAGGGGAGCCATCGGATCTACCGGCACCCTTCTAAGCAGGGAGCGGTTGTGATAGCCGGCCACCCATCGAAGCATCTCGCGACCGGCACCTGGAACAGCATCCTGAAGCAGGCGGGTCTCAAGTGAAACGTCCCTCGCTAAAGCCTAAGTACGTTGTGGTTTATGAGCGCGCCGAAAAAGGTTGGTCGGCGTATGTCCCCGATCTGCCAGGGTGTGTTGCCGCGGCGGACACGCGCAAGGAGTTGGCAGGCTTGATCCGAGAGGCCATGACTGTGTACGTGGCGGAACTGCGCGATATGAACGAGCCTGTGCCCACCCCACGGGCCGTGACGGAGCGCGTGGAAGCCTGAGGCCGCTCAGGCGCCCGCAGTTTGTTAGCTACCTGATCGCAACCGGCGTCTGGCCCGCCGCCGCCAGTCGACGCTTGGCCTCTGCATAGACATCAGCCGGCAGCACGCCCCGGCGGGCGGCGTCGACGTTGGCCTTGTGGTGGTCGGGGTTCAGTGTGCCGACAATCGTGGTGTGCACGTCGGGGTGCGAGAGCGTAAACCGGAGTATGAACGATGTCCTCGTCTCGCCCGACGGTTTGATCTCATCAAGGCGGGCCTTCTCATAGGCCGCCCAACCCTCCGGCCTCGACACACCCGACTCCCCCGGCTCGCCCTTCGCCACGCCTCCCCGTATCACCGTGCCGATCCCCTTTTTCGCGGCGGCGCTGACCCACTCCTCGTTCTGGCGTTCGAGCGCCGAGTACGGGATCTGGAGCACCGCGAACGCGCCCATGGCGACGTGCTCCGCCAGCTCTGGGAGCACGCCTGACATGCCGATGTGGCGGACCTTGCCAGCTTTCTGAAGCTCCTTGAGCGCCGCCAGTCCGCCGTGCTCCTCAAGCGCTTGCTTCGACGGGCTGGCGTGGAACTGCACGACGTCCAGGTGGTCGGTCTTCATCCGCTTCAGGCTCTGGTTGACCCCGGCGATGATGTTCTCTCGGGTGAACACGTGCGGGTTGCGCTGTCCCGCGGGTGCCGGAGCAGCGCCTACCTGGCAGCCGCACTTGGACGCCAGGTAGTATTCCGAACGGCGGCGGGATATGAACTGGCCGATGAACTCCTCGCTCTGGCCGTAGTCGATAGACGTGTCAATGTAGTTGACGCCCGAGTCGAGGACCGAGTTCAGGATGACCTCGGCCTGCTTCGGAGTGACATCGCGGCCCCGCGGGGCGCCACGGATTTCCATCGCGCCGAACCCCAGCCGCGTCACTCTCAGCCCGGTGGAGCCCAGGGTTGCGGTGGGCAGGGTAGTGGCCAAGTTATGAACCTCCTGAGTTGTGCACGCGGCCGGGGCTTTTGGATGTCATTCTGAGCGGAGGCCCATCAGGGCCGGAGCGAAGAATCTCTTTCTCGTATTCCTTGGCACCAGGCATCGGAATGCGGCAAGAGATTCTTCGTCGCACCCCGCTTCGCTCCGTGCGGCTCAGAAAGGCGTGCCGCACTGTGCCAGTGAGCCTGGCGACACCATAGGTCCCCAGCGCACGGGCCTCGGGACGACGGTCACGGCTTCAGTATCACGCGCGTCGCCGCGCTGCCCTGGCCGCCTTTCCCCTGCCACTCGGCAAACTCGAACGCCTTGTTGATGTCCTTCAGCGCAAAGCTGTGCGAGACGACCTTGGACAGCGGGTACTTGTCCTTCGTCCGCACCAGCATGTCCAGCGCCACGGGAATGATCCAGGGGTCGTAGTGCGTCACGCCGAGCCACTTGATCTGCTGCGTGATGATCTTGGTCGCCGGCAGCGTGATGGTCGACGGGATGATGTTCCCGATGTCAACGTACTTGCCGTTGACGCGGACCATGTCGAGGCCCTCTATGGTCGCCGCCGCGATACCCACCACCTCCACCACGATGTCCGCGCCGATCCCGCCCGTGAGCTCCTTCACCCGCGCCACACGCGCCTCGGGCGTCTTGAACTCCTTCATGTCGATAACGTCCGTCGCGCCGCACTGCTTCGCCAGCTCCAGGCGCGGCGTCTGGCTGTCGATGGTGATCACCTTTGAAGCGCCTTTTTCCCGCGCCACCGCCGTCGCGTAGATCCCCAGGCCGCCTGCGCCCTGGATCACGATGTTGTCGCCGAACCTGGGTTGCGCCTGCTCGATCCCGTACAGCACCTGGCACATGGCGCAGTTCACCGGCGGGATTGCGTCGTCGGGCAGCACATCCGGCACCTTGAACACGTAGTGGCCCGGCGGCAGGAAGTAGTACTCGGCATAGCCGCCGTCGCAGTACGGGTACTGCTCAATGGTGAACTGGTTGTTCCGGCGCTGGCGGTGCGGGCAGGCGTGGTGCTCGCCCCGGATGCACCAGTAGCAGCGGTTGCAGGGGTTGAAGAAAGGGAACGCCACGCGGTCGCCCTCTTTGAGCGGCCGGCGCAGCGAATCGAACTGCACGCCCTTGCCCAGCGAGTGGACGACGCCCGTGAACTCATGCCCCGGGATGCGGCGCAGGTCCGGGCCCTCGTAGTGGCCGTCGTCGCGCCAGTAGTGGAGGTCGGAGCCGCAGATGGCCGCGGCGGTGTTCTTGATCAAGATGCCGCCTGGCTCGACCTCGGGCGTGGGAAGCATCACGAGGTCCAGGGGCTTGCCTGGCCTCACCAGCACCGCGGTCAGGCCCTTCAGAGTTCCGGTAGGCAAGGGTCGTCTGCTCCTTGTCAAGTAAGAGTGAACGGACAGCCGGAAATGTTACTCCGGGGGACACGGGCGCGGGCGTCGCGGGGATATACTCGGCGGGTTTGCGTCCAGCATGCTGAAAGGAACGCCCGGTGCTAGAACGATTTCATGTCCCACACGACGTCGAGGTCCGAGTCCGTTACGAGGACCTGGACTCCACCGTCACAAACATCTTCTCCAAGATGGGACTTTCCAAGGCCGACGCCGCCATGGCGTCACGCGGCCTGGTGTACGCAGACGTGCGCGGCATCGAGACCCACGGCGTGTCGAACATGCTGCGCAGCTACGTCACGAACTACGGCAAGGGTTCCATCAACCCCCGTCCCAAGGTCAAGATAACCCGTGAGAGCGCCTCCGCCGCCAGCGTGGACTGCGACCGCGGCCTGGGGCTGCACGTCGGTCCGTGGTGCATGGACCTGGCCATCAAGAAGGCGAAGAACACCGGGATGGGCGCAGTCTCCGCGACCAACGGGCGCCACTATGGCGCCGCGGCGTTCCACGCCCAGCTTGCCCTTGAGCACGACATGATCGGCCTCTCCATGACCGTCGGCGGCAACATCGTGGCGCCAACCTTCGGAGGCAAGGCCATGATCGGCCTCAACCCCATCGCCGTCGCGGTGCCGGCAGGCAAGGAGGCGCCGTTTGTGTTCGACGCCTCGATGAGCGGCGTCGCCGGCAACAAGGTCGCGCTCGCCAGGCGCCTGGGCGTCAAGCTCGCGCCGGGCTGGGTGGCAGAGCCCGACGGCACGCCCATCATGGAGGAGACCGCGCCTCGTGACGGCCTCTTGATGCTCCCCCTTGGCGGCACCCGGGAGGGCGGCTCCCACAAGGGATACTCGCTCGCCATGATGGTGGACATCTTGTCGTCGCTCCTGGCAGGCGGACAGCCCGGGTTCAACTCCAAGGGCACCGCCTCTCACCACTTCATCGCCTACAACATCGAGTCCTTCACCGACGTGGCGGGGTTCAAAGAGCAGATGGACATCTACCTCAAAGGCCTGCGCGAGTGCCCGCCCGCGCCCGGCCAGAAGCGCGTCTACTACGCCGGCCTGCCCGAACACGAGGAAGAGGCCGACCGCCGCAAGCACGGCATCCCTCTGCACCCCGAGGTCATCGAGTGGTTCCGGGGCGTCACCGCCGAGCTAGGACTCCCCTGGACGCTGTCCAAGAACTGACCGAGGGAAACAAAGACTCCACAGATTTCGCAGATCGGGGTCGGGACTATGCGGGACGGGCGGTCCTAAGCCGGCGGCCCACCGCCGTTTGTGCGGCGCGCCGCCAGCGGCTACACTCGCCGCCGCGTGAACTTGACTAGTCGCAGGCACGGCCCGCCGTGCACCAACTTCACCAGCGATCGGAGCCCAAGCACATGCCCACGAAGAAAAAGGGCCCACGGCTGAACCGCGTCATAGACCTGTGGGAGCAGGGCCAGCCCGTCTACTACACCGGCACCGGGCCGCTCAACTACGACAACGGCAAGAAACAGGCCAAGACCTGGGCCGACTTCCTCATCGCCGACTTTGAGCACCACCCGTTCGACATCGTCGGCCTGCAGGCCTTTATGCAGGGCTTGGTCGACGGCGGCCCGACCAACAGCGGGCACCGCATGCCGGCAGTCGTCGCCACTCTGCCGTCCAACTGCCGCACCAAAGAGGAGGTCTGGGCCAACACCTGGCAGATCAGGCACGTCCTCTCGGCCGGCGTCCACGGCATCCTGCACACACACGCACGCCAGCCAGACGCCGTGCGGGCGTTCGTCGAGGCCTGCCGCTACACCCACCAGAAGCCGGGCGTCGGCAAGGGCCTGGGGGAAGGACAGCGCGGCAACGGCGGGCAGTCATTCCCGGCCAACATCTGGGGCGTGAGCCCGCACGAGTACGTGCGCCGCGCCGACCCGTGGCCCCTCAACCCGGACGGTGAGCTGATCCTGGGCCTCAAGCTCGAAGACCGCGAGTGCGTCGCCAACGCTGACCTCTCAGCCGGGACGCCGGGCCTGTCGTTTGCAGAGTGGGGCCCCGGGGACATGGGCCAGTCCTACGGCATGGAGGACGCCCACGACCCACCTTACCCCCCCGTCATGGAGGCCGCCCGCCAGGCCATCCAGGGGGCGTGCAACAAGCACGGCCTCAAGTTCCTCTCCTCCTGGGCCGACAAGTCCAAGACCGCCGAGCAGAACATGAAGACCCTGATCGGGCAGGGCGTCATGGTCATCTCAGGCGGCGGCGAGGAGCAAGCCAGGATCGGGCGCCGCCTCACCAAGCGGACGATGCCCGTGTAGCAGGGCCGCACCGGTCCGGGATGGGCCAGGTCTTCCGGGTGTCAGTCGAGTTCGCGGCGGGTCAGCGGGAGCAGCAGGGAGCGCGTCCTGGGCCGGCCGAGGGATGCGAGCCTAGCGTCTGGCGTCAAACCGCCGGACATCGCCAGTCCATCCGAGGATGCGCTCGTCGGCGGTGAGCAGCGTCGCGTCATGGGACCCCGCCGTGGCTGCGATGATGCGGTCGGCAGGGTCGCCGTGCAAACCTTCAAGCTCGGCGGCCCTGATCCCGATCTCTCCGCTGACGGGCACCTCTGTGATGCCCATGCGTAGCAGTTCCTGGCGCCACCGCACGCAAGGGGAGGCCAGGCTGAGCCTTCCACGGTTCACGAGCATCGCAACCTCCCAGAAGGTGATGGCTGAGACTAGGAGCGTTTCTTCTCGCAAGGCGCTCTCGAGGAGATTCCGCCCGTTCCGGCCCAGCCGAGGGCTTCCTGCAACTGCCCAGAGGAGGGCATGTGTATCGAGGAGGAGGAGTTCAGCCACGTTCGGCTTCCCAGTCCGCATCTACGGGTGAGACAACGTCGCCCATGTGCAGGATAGTGCTCTTCATGGCCCCGAAAAGCTTTTTGGGCTTGCGGCGGATCGGGACGAGCTCAGCGACGGGGTTGCCGTTCTTGGTGATGGTGACCGGCTCACCCGTTTCCGAAACTTCATCCATTATGCGGAGGCACTTGGCTTTGAATTCAGATGCTTTGATCGTCTTCATTTGCGGGCCTCCTGGTCGGTCGGAGCAGGCAATATGACCATAGTCATGACCATGGTAACACATGAACGTTTGAGGTGAGATGGATGAAAGTGCTGGTCACGGGCGGCTCGGGCATCGTCGGGCACTACGTCATTGACGAGCTGTACAAGAACGGCCACGAGGTCGTCAACGCCGACAAGGTCCGCATCGGCGACCTCGGGCACTCTGGCACGACCGGCCGCCT
>CAYWBD010000079.1:0-5938 GCA_964456315.1 uncultured Thermoflexus sp. | reverse complement strand
GTCACCGTTCCAGTAGTACAGCGGGTAGCCGTTGTAGGTCACCTGCATAGCGCCGTCTGAACGGGCCATCCGCCCGAGGCGGGCTGCCGTGACGCCTGTCCCCGCGGTTGGCGGGTCTGAACTGATCAGGGGTGGCCAGTTCGTGGCGCAAGTACCAGTGCAGTTGGACTTTTCGCGCTCATCCCTGAAAAACAGGTAGAGCGTCTTCCCAGCGTCATCGGTCAGGACATCGCCAAGCGTAGCGTGCTTGGTGACCTTTACCCCGGCCGAGGCCGCGCTGGCGTGCCCGGGCACGGCGATCGCAGCGGCAAACGCCGCGAATACCGCAGCTATCAAAAGCAAACTGGTCAGTTTCATTGCAATGTCCCTCCCTGGATCCGATGTACGTACTAACCACTCCCCTAGTGCCGTCCGCGGCAGGTGGCCGGTAAAGGGTACGAGTTCCCACCGCCGGCGGTTTCATGGGCGACGCCCCGTCTGCCTGAAAGGCGACTGAGGACCGGGAGCGTAGGCGCGGGAGGTTTTCGGACTTGTGACACCGTCCGTTGACGCCGTGGAGCCGCGCTGACTAACATTCCCGCCAACTCGGGCTCCCGTTGCGACCGAGTGTCCAGCACAGGCGAGGCCCGAATCAGGCGGGCCCTGCCACCGGTCAGGCGTCGGTCCGATCTTTCTTGACGGGTGGGCCTGACCTAGTTCCCGGTCTCCCGCGGCGACGGCCGCCGGGGCCACCAGCGTTTCAAGGGATGACCCTCTCCGTGCTCGCCAGGACGAAGACCTGCGCATTGGTCGGCCTCGACGGCCACGTTGTCGAGGTCGAGGTAGACATCTCTCCCGGTCTGCCGGCCTTCAACATCGTCGGCCTGCCCGACACTGCGGTCCAGGAGTCCCGTGAGCGAGTCCGCGCCGCCATCAGGAATTCGGGCAGCGAGTTCCCGATGCGGCGGATCACGGTGGGGCTGGCCCCTGCGGACCTGAAGAAGAGCGGGCCATCCTATGACCTGCCGATAGCCCTAGGCATATTGCTGAGCACCGGACAGGTGCCCAACACCGTCGAGGGGTCCCTGCTACTCGGCGAGCTGGCGCTCGACGGCAAGCTGCGGCCCACGCACGGCATCCTGCCGATGGTAGCCGTCGGGCGCTCGCAGGGGTACAAGTCGGTGTTTGTGCCTGCCGCCAATGCGGACGAAGCGGCGTTGGTGAGCGGGGTGACCGTCGTGCCCGTGGACAGCCTGAGCCAGCTTGTCGCCCACGTGCGGTCAGAGTCGGCTATCCGGCCATTTGACACTGAGGCCGCGAGGGCACGCCGCAACGGCAACCACCCGAAGCCTCCCGGGACCGACCTGGCCGATGTGCGGGGACAGGAGCACGCCAAGCGGGCTCTGGAGGTGGCCGCCGCAGGGGGTCACAACCTTCTCATGAGCGGCCCTCCAGGTTCTGGAAAGACCCTCCTTGCGCGCTGCCTGCCTTCGGTCCTGCCCCCGATGACCTCGGAGGAGTCACTGGAGGTCACCAAGATCTACAGCGTGGCCGGCCTGCTGCCTCCAAGCAGCCCGCTCATCTCTGACCGGCCGTTCCGTTCACCGCACTACACGGTCTCCAACGCTGGCCTGGTCGGCGGCGGGATAGTGCCGCGGCCAGGGGAAATCACGCTGAGCCACAAGGGGGTGCTGTTCCTGGATGAGCTACCGGAGTTCGGCCACGCGTCTTTAGAGGTGCTGCGGCAGCCGATCGAGGACAAGGTTGTGACCATTAGCCGGGCGTCCGGGACGATGACGTTCCCTGCAAACTTCATGCTGGTGGGCGCGATGAACCCGTGCCCGTGCGGTTATTACGGCGACTCTGACCGCGCCTGCTCCTGCTCCCTGCCTGCGGTGTCCCGCTACCAGCGCCGGATATCAGGGCCGCTACTGGACCGCATGGACATCTTTGTGGACGTACCCCGTGTCGAGTACGAGAAACTCGTCCAGCCGCCGGCTGCTGAAGGCTCGGCGGCAGTGCGCGACCGCATCGGCGGCGCCCGCCAGGTGCAGCGGGCGCGGTTTGGGGAGAAGCGGATTGCATCGAACGCCGAGATGGGGCCTGTCGAGGTCTGGGACCATTGTCAGGTGGAGGACAGCGCGAAGTCACTGCTCCAGCTTGCGATGAACCAGCTCAACCTCTCGGCGCGCGGGTTTCACAGGGTGCTGAAAGTGGCCCGGACCATCGCCGACCTGGCCAGCTCGCAGACGATCCAGACCCCGCACCTGGCCGAGGCCCTCCAGTACCGGCCAAGGACGTTGGGGTAGGCGGCGAGGACTGCCAGGCGGCGGACCGCGCGGTCCGCACTGATCCTGGGTGAAGTCTCACTCAGGTCGCGCGGCTATACTCCCGGCGGTGCGCCTGACATTTTGCCGGGCGCGGGAGAGACGTATGCCTCGGAAACTTTTGCGAGAAGTCGTGATCGTGGGTGCGGCGCGGACGCCGTTGGGCAAGTTCGGCGGCGCCCTGTCGAACACACCGGCCACTCGGCTGGGAGCGGTTGCACTGCGAGCTGCGGTCGAGCGCTCAGGGGTTGAGCCCGGACAGGTGGACTACGTGGTCGTGGGCAACATGCTGTCAGCCGGGCTGGGCCAGACCCCGGCCCGGCAGGCTGCGATAGGCGCGGGCCTGCCGGTAACGACATCGGCAATGACCGTGAACAAGGCCTGCGCGTCCGGCCTAAGCGCCGTCGTCCTGGCCGCGGAGGCCATCCAGACCGGCGACGCTGAAACCGTCGTGGCGGGCGGGATGGAAAACATGAGCCTCGCGCCGCACCTCCTCATGGACTCCCGCACCGGCCAGAGGCTCGGCGATGCGAAGCTTGTCGATTCCATGATCCACGACGGTCTGTGGTGTCCGTTTGAAAACCGCCACATGGGAGGCTCGGCGGAGGCTATCGCCGACCGTTACGCCGTCACGCGGGACGAGCAGGATGAGTACGCCCTGCGCAGCCACCGCCTTGCCTCGACGGCTCTCGCCGAGGGCTGGTTTGCTGATGAGGTTGTGCCGGTCGAAGTAAAGGGCCCGAAGGGCCCGTCGCAGACCGTTCGCGCAGACGAGTGTCCACGGCCTGATACCTCGCAAGAAGCGCTGAAGAAGCTCCGGCCAACGTTCCCGCCAGGTGACCGGGTCACGGCCGGCAACGCGTCGCAGATCTCGGATGGCGCGGCTGCAGTGGTCGTGATGTCCGGTGACAGGGCCAACCGGTCTGGCGCCAGGCCACTGGCGAGGATCACCGGGTACGCGCACGCCGCAAATGAGCCCGGCATGCTGTTTGACGCGCCGCGGGCCGCGGTGACGCGGCTACTCGAGCGGACCGGCGAGCGCCTACAGGATTTCGACATCATCGAAGTAAATGAGGCGTTCGCTGCACAAGTGCTGGCCAACGGAAAGGCCCTGGGCTGGGACTGGGAGCGCGTGAACCCGCACGGCGGGGCGATCGCCCTAGGCCACCCGATCGGGGCTAGCGGCGCGCGCATCCTGGTCAGTCTTGTCTACGGGTTGACGAAGTCGGCCAGGAAGAAGGGCCTGGCCGTGATCTGCCATGCCGGCGGTGGCGCAGTGGCCATGAGCGTTGAGGCAGCGTGATGGAGCACCGTGATGCTGGCCACCCGACTGGCGGCGCGGAGCCCGGCCCGTCGGGAACGGTTGAGTCCCAGGGCTTCGACCTGAACGCAATGCCCGTAATCGAGCGACGGCGCATCGAGGCGATGGTGCTCGGACCGATGCTGCGGGCTTTTCAGAATGAGATCGGCGTCGAGCGCACGAACGCCATCGCCAGGCAGGTGATCACGGGGATCGCAAGAGAGCAGGGCAGCGCGTTCGCGCGCCGCACCGGCAAACGTGACCTGAAGTCATTCGCCGCAAACAAAGAGCCCTGGCGCAGGGGCGGCGCACTGGAAGTCCAAACCCTCGAAGAAACCCCGAAGTCGTACTCATTCAACGTGACGCGCTGCCGGTACGCTGAGATGTACCGTGAGCTCGGCTTTGCGGACCTCGGCGATATCTTTCCTTGCACGCGCGACTTTGAGTTCTCGAAGGGCTACAACCCGGACGTGAAGCTTGTCCGCACCCAGACCATCATGAAAGGGGCGGCGTTCTGCGATTTCCGCTACAGGACAGCTGAAGGGCCCGGCAAGGACGCGGGTTGACCGGTGACGGAGGTTTTTTGCCGTCTCCGGCCCCGTATCATTGGGTGGACCGCCGGGCGCGCATTCGGGTCCGGCTGGTATGAGCGGAGCAACAGCAGATGTTCGAAGCCAGGCGAGAGCAAGAGTCGCCGATAACGCTTTGCATCTTCCCGCACCAGGATGAGTTCCTCGCCATCGACACCAGGCCTGGCCTCCCCGGCCGGCCACTGGTGAAGACCCTGACCCACGAGGCGCTCCGCAGCGGGGAGTTTTTCCGGCGCATGGAGGGCGATTTCTCCAAGCTGCTCCGGCGCCAGAACGTCGGCTTCCTGGGCATGATTGCAATGCCCCAGGAAGTCGAGGGGCTCATGCGGTCCCATGCGCTGCGGCGCGTGATGGAGCTGCTGAACGCAGACACGCCAGGCGCAGATGCGGCGGAGCCCGGCGGGGTCGGCCTGCTTCTGTTCAACGGCCAACTCCTGACCGTCCCGGAGGACCAGCTCAAAGAGATCGTCAAAGACATGTTCGACGACAGGCTGACCCCGGGTCAGATCAACTCGCTGCACTCCACGCTCTGGGGCCTGGCGAAGAAGGAGCGCGATGCCGAGACCGCGGCGACGAAGGCGGAGCTCTCCCGGTTGATCACCGGTGAGGGCGGGCCGTACGTCACGATCTGGGGACGCGACCAGAACTGATCGCCGGGCCGGGGCGTAAGCCGGCGCCAGTCACTCCCCCCTGGGTCGCGCCGTCCGGTTTCGCGCTGGCGTTGCGGCCCTGCGGGATCGTGCTGGGCCCTGTTGAACTGAGTGGAGCATCATCGGGGGTAGTCATGGTCCGGAAGCCGACCTCAACTCCGCAGCGCCCGTCCACGGCTGACGAGCTCCGTGAGGCGTTCCTCAAGTTTTACGAGGACCGGGGGCACCTTCGGATGGCTGCCGCGTCGCTGATCCCGGCCAATGACCCGACGCTGCTGTTGACCAACTCCGGGATGGCTCAATTCAAGCAGTACTTCTCGGGCGAGCTGGTACCGCCGCGGGCGCGGATAACGACATCGCAGAAGTCGTTCCGCACCACGGACATAGAGTCTGTCGGGGACGCAACGCACCTGACGCTGTTCGAGATGCTTGGCAACTTCTCGTTCGGCGACTACTTCAAGCAGGAGGCCTGCGCCTGGGCGCTTGAACTGATGACAGGCGTGTTCAAGTTCGACCCGGAGCGGCTGTATTTCACGGCGTTCCAGGATGACGACGAGGCCGTCGCCATCTGGCGCGGCCTGGGCGTGCCCCAGGAGCGCATCTACCGATTTGGGGCGAAGGACAATTTCTGGGGACCGGCCGGCGACGAAGGACCGTGCGGCCCGTGCAGCGAGATCCATTACTACCGGGGTGACTTCAAGAAGGTGCCGCGACCTGACGACCCCGTCCGGAAGGCCTCCTGGGGGCCGAACCTGCACCCGGATTTTGTCGAGCTGTACAACCTCGTGTTCACGCAGCTTTACCACCACGCCGACGGACGTCGCACCGCGCTTCCAAAGAAGAACATCGACACAGGCATGGGCCTGGAGCGCACGCTGGTCGTCTTGCAGGGCGTGCGGAATGTCTACGAGACCGATGTGTTCAAGCCGCTGATCGCAAAGGCGATGGAGCTTAGCGGGAAGGAGTGGGGCGTCGATCCGGAGACGACCCGCGCGCTGAGCGTTGTCGCGGAGCACGCACGGTCGGCGTCGTTCCTGATCGGCGACGGCGTTGTGCCCTCGAACACGGGCAGGGGCTACGTGCTGCGCCGGC
>CAYWBD010000078.1:0-3825 GCA_964456315.1 uncultured Thermoflexus sp. | reverse complement strand
CGCTGCAACACGCTGCTGAGCAACGGAGGCAGGCCCGGCTCGACCACGTCCCACCGGACGACGGCCGCAGACCCACACTGTGCCGGGTTTCAAGGTGGGCCGCTATCACCACCTGAAGGAGCCGATGGACCCGGACTCTCCGGACCGCGAGTGCACGCCGCAAGATGAGAAGGTCCTGCGCGACTTCACGGCGAGGTATTTCCCGCAGGCCGCCGGGCCGACGATGGCGCTGAAGGCATGCATGTTCACGAACACGCCTGACGAGCACTTCCTCATCGGCGTGCACCCCTCGCACCCGCAGGTATCATTCGCCGCCGGGTTCTCCGGGCACGGGTTCAAGTTCTGCTCGGTGGTCGGGGAGATCATGGCTGAGCTGGCGACAGAAGGCCGGTCCCGCCACGACATCGGGATGTTCCGGCTGGCGAGGTTTGATGGGGTACGGGGTGCGAAACCAGCAAGGCTGGCAGGCTCGGTCAGGGGCAAGAGAGATTCTTCCCCCTCGCTGCGCTCGGGGTCAGAATGACAAGCAGCAGCGTTGGCAACCGACAACGTCATCAAGCGGGATTCTTCGCTCAGAATGACAAACAGTAGCCCTGAATACCGCGTTGGCGCGGACATTGGCGGGACGTTCACGGACCTGGTCCTGACGGGGCCGCGCGGCCAGTCGTGGACCAGGAAGGTGCTGTCCACGCCGGACGACTACTCGCGGGCGATTGTCAGCGGGACTGCTGCCCTGCTCAAGGAGGCGGGCGTGTCCGGCGCGAAGGTGTCGGAGGTCGTCCACGGGACGACGGTCGCGACCAACGCCATCCTGGAGGGCCGCGGCGCCAAGACGGCGCTAATCACGACGAAGGGCTTCCGCGATGTCCTGGAGCTACGCCGGCTTCGAGTCCCGGAGCTGTTCAGCCTGTTCTACGTGCCGCCGAAGCCGCTGGTCGAACGGCGGTTGAGGCTGGAGGCTGACGAGCGACTGGACGCCAACGGCGCTGTGCTGCGGCCGCTCGACGTGGCATCGGTCGAGGCTGCGCTGGACCGCATCGAGCACGATGGTGCCGAGGCGGTCGCGGTGTGCTTCCTGCACTCGTACCGAAACGACGCCCACGAGCGGGCCGTCGGAAAGCTGGTGCGGAGGCGGCTGCCGGGCGTGTTCTTGTCGCTTTCGGTGGACATCCTGCCGGAGGTCCGAGAGTACGAGCGCACGAGCACAACGGTGGTCAACGCGTACATCGGCCCGCTGGTGAAGCACTACCTGGATTCGCTTTCGAGCGGTCTCAAGCAGGCAGGCGTGGCCGGCAGGCTGCGGATCATGCAGTCGAACGGCGGCGTGATGTCCGCCACCGCAGCGGCAGAGAAGCCTGCGTACATAGTCGAGTCGGGGCCGGCCGCGGGCGTGGTCGGTGCGCACCGGGCTGCGGTCGCCGCCGGGATGTGGAACGTGATCTCGTTCGACATGGGTGGCACGACGGCGAAGGCGTCGTTGATCGAAGACGGCGAGCGGTCGTGGACGACGGAGTACGAGGTCGGCGCCGGCATCCAGCTCTCGAGCCGCCTGGTCAAGGGCCGGGGCCACGCAGTGCGGCTGCCGGTGCTAGACATCGCAGAGGTCGGCGCAGGGGGCGGGAGCGTCGTGCAGGTGGACAAGGGCGGCGCACTTAAGGTGGGGCCGCGGTCGGCGGGCGCGCTGCCGGGCCCGGCCTGCTACGGCCAAGGCGGCACTGAGCCGACCGTGACCGACGCGAACATGGTCCTGGGGTACCTGAGTCCGGTCCAGCTGGCAGGGGGCGAGGTCGCTGTCCGACCCGAGCTGGCGCGACGCGCGATCGAAGAGGGTGTGGCTGGCCCGCTCGGGATGGGCGCGCTGGAGGCGGCCTACGGCGTGCACACCGTCGCAAACACGAACATGATCCGCGCTCTGAAGGCCGTGTCGACATACCGGGGCCGGGACCCGCGGGAGTTCGCGCTCTTTGCATTCGGCGGCAACGGGCCGGTGCACGCAGCAGGTCTGGCGCAGGCGCTCGGGATTTCGACTGTGATGGTGCCTCCGGCGCCGGGTCTGTTCTCGGCTGTGGGAATGCTGGCAGCCGAGCCTGAGCACCACTTTGTCCAGACTTTCTTCGCCCGGCTCGGTGACCTTACCGCTGCCGCGCTTGAGCAGGCGTACCGGAAAGTGGAGGGGCAGGCGAAGAAAGCTCTGGCCACCGACGGCCACTCTGCCGAGGCGGCGACCTGGCGCCGTCGAGCCGACCTGCGCTACGCAGGCCAGGCGTTCGAGCTGACAGTTGAGGGTCCGGCGGCAGGCGGCGCAAGCGTCGAAAGCCTGGCGCAACGCTTCCACGCCGAGCACTTGCGGAGCTATGGCCACAACGCGCCTGCGGAGGCGGTCGAGCTGGTGAACCTGCGCGTGTCTGCCACGGTCAGGTCGTCTACCGGCGCAGTGGGCAGGCCGCGGCGGCCTGCCCGGCGCCCTACCGTTGGCCCGGCCGCGGGAGCCCGCATGGCTTTCTTTGGCGGGCGCGGTCCAGTCAGCACGCCCGTGATCAGACGACATGGCCTGTCGACCAGGCCGAAGCGCGGGCCGTTCATAGTTGAGGAGTATGACGCGACGATCGTCGTCCCGCCGGGCTGCACTGCCCGCCTGGACGCGCACGACAATATCGTGATCGGGCTAGGCCCGGCCAGCGGCCGTGTTTGACGTGCTGGTGCGCGGCGGCATGGTGGCCGATGGAAGCGGCCAGCCAGCCTTCCGCGCAGACATCGGCATCGAGCGTGGCCGCATCGTAGCGATTGGCGACATGGCAGGTTCGGAGGCGACACGGACGCTGGACGCGCACGGGTTGCTCGTGTCTCCGGGCTTCATTGACATCCACTCGCACTCGGACTTCACGCTGCTGGCCGACCCGCGCGCCCAGAGCCAGGTGTTCCAGGGGGTGACGACGGAGGTCGTGGGGAACTGCGGGCACGGCTGCGCCCCAATCACCGTGCCATCACGGTTCACGGGCAACATCTACGGCTGGACACCTGGCGTGGCGATGGACTGGAGCACGTTTGACGGGTACATGGGGCGGCTGCAGACGGCGCGCCCGGCGGTGAACGTCGCGAGTCTCGTGCCGTTCGGGAACCTGCGGCTGGCGGCGATGGAGGACACGTCTGGACCGGCGACTCCCGCAGAGTTGGGGCGCATGAAAGCCGTCTTGCAGGAGTCTCTGGACGCCGGCGCATGGGGGTTTTCGACTGGTCTGGAGTACCCGGCGGAGCGCGCCGCGGCAGAATCCGAAATTGTCACGCTCTGCGAGGCAGCCGCGAGCCGCTCTGGCGTTTACGCAGCGCACACGCGCAACCGTGAACTCAGGGCGGTGGAGGCGGTCGAGGAGGCGGTGCGCGCCGCGTCGGAGTCAGGCGTGCGCCTGCAGATCTCCCACATCATCCCGAGGCGGGGCGGGCCGGAAGGTTCGATCGACCGCTGCGTCGGCGCGGTGGAGGCGGCTGCCGACCGGGGCCTCGACGCGGCGTTCGACTGCCACACGCGCCTGCACGGCATCACGAACCTCAGCAACGCGTTGCCCCAGCGGGCGCTGGAGGGTGGGCCGGACGCGGTCCGGGCGCGATTGTCGGACCCACGGGTCCGGTCGGAGTACCGGCGCCACGACAGCATCATCGCAAGCTTTGCCCTCGGCGGCTGGGACAGGGTGTTCCTTTACACGAGCCCTGCCCTGCCGGAGATCAGGGGCAAGAGCTTCGCGGCGATCGCAGCGCGAGGTGGCCCGGGCGCGGACCCTTGGGACGCGGTGTTCGACGTGCTGTCCGCGCATGCCGACGACCCGCATG
>CAYWBD010000077.1:0-2860 GCA_964456315.1 uncultured Thermoflexus sp. | reverse complement strand
GTCCCCGGGCTCATCGCCTCCATCGGCGAGTACCTGGCGGCATCCAACGCGGACCCGAAGCCGTTCGTATGGCAGGCCTCAGTCGAGTCCATCCTCAACAAGGTCGCCAAATGTAAAGCTGTTTACGCAACACTAGACTAGTGCACGGGCGGCCGCTTGTCCGCCCAGGGGTTCGCCTGCTCAAACGCCGCCGATGCTGCCAGGACGGTCGCCTCGTCTTCCCAGCGGCCAACGACCTGCAGGCCTACTGGCATCCCGTGCCCTGAGCCGGGCGCATGGCCTGGGGCGTTCCCGCCAGTGAAGCCACAGGGCAGGCTGGCGGCCGGGTTGCCGAGCACGTTGAACGGGTAGGTGAACGGGTAGAACCCGAGCCGCGTGCTGCTCACCCGTTTGCCGCCGATGCTCTCCGGGGGGTGGCCAACAGGGAACGCGGCGACGGCCAGCGTGGGGGAGAGCAGCAGGTCGTACTTGGCAAAGTACTCAGCGGTGTACGCACGCCATTTGCCGATGTTGCTCAGGGCCGTGAACAGTTGCTCGCCCGTGACGGCCCGGCCGCGGTCAAGCGCGGCGAGGAAGTAGTCGGTGAGCAGGGCGTGGCGGTCGAACGCGCCGGGGTGCGTGGTGTGGGTCTTGGCGGCGGAGAAGGTGACGAAGTTTTCGAGCACCGCCTGCGGGTCGTCAGGCCTGAACTCTGCGTGCTCTACGTGGGCGCCCAGCTCCGAGAACGTGTGGGCGGCCTTCGAGCAGATGTCGGCGACTTCGCGGTCGACGGGCGCGCCGCCAAAGTCCTGGCTCCACGCGATGCGGAGGCCGCGGACGCCGCGCCCAAGGGCCTGGGTGAAGTCTGGCGGGTGCGACTGAATTGTCCCGGACTCGGCGTCGGGCGCGGGGCCGGACATGACGTTCAGGAGTATGGCCGAGTCGCGCACGTCCCGGCTCAGGGGGCCGACCGTCGAGTTGTTGAGCGGGTGGTAGGAATGCAGGCCGGTGCGTCTTCTGGGGGCCCGGCCCTGAGTGGGCTTGATGCCGTAGATGCCGCTGAACGACGCCGGGATGCGGACGGAGCCGCCGCCGTCGCTGCCCTGGGCGATCGCCGTTACGCCCGCGGCCACCGACGCCGCCGCGCCGCCGCTGGACCCGCCGGGTGTGCGTTCGAGGTCCCACGGGTTGCGGCACGGCTCACCCAGGCGGTTCTCGGTGGTCCCGGCGGCCCCGAACTCCGGCGTGTTTGTCTTCCCAACGATCACTCCGCCCGCGGCCTTGATTCGCTCCACGCAAAGAGAGTCGTGGTCCGCGACGTCGTCTTTGTGCATCAGCGACCCGCTCGTCAGCCGCACGCCCTTCACGGCCTCCAGGTCTTTGATCGAGACCGGTATGCCGTGCAGCGGGCCAAGCCGACCGCCGTGCATGACGGCCTTTTCAGCTTCCTTCGCGGCGTGCATCGCCAGGTCCGGGGTGACGGTGAGAAACGCGTTCAGGCGAGGGTTGAGCGCCTGGACGCGCCGGAGGGCGAACTCGGTGAGTTCGACAGGCGAGATCTCGCGGCGCTCGATCATCTCTCGGAGTTTCCAGGCGGGAGTGAATGCGAGGTCAGTGTCCGCGGTGATCATTTGCCCTCCAGCGGGGACCATCTCAGGTTGAGTGGCACAGCGTACAGGATGGGGATGGCGTCCCGGCAGGCGCACCGCGGCCCGTCCGGTTCGCCAGGGAGCCCCGCCGCTACCCGTTCGTCCTGAGCATGTCGAAGGATGAGCAGTGGTTGATCGCTTACGGCCTAATCATCGGCGACGCCGACCGCGGCACGCTGGTCGCCGCGCCGCGGTGCACGGCCTCATCGCCAAAGCGCTGCCGGATGGCGTCCATGGCGCTCGAAACCTTTGAGTCCAGCGCCTCGGGTGCCGCGCCCAGGGTGAGTTGCTCCGCAGCCGGTGACACGAACCCCCCGACGCCCACGCCGGCCAGGCGCACCGGCCCGGCGCGCTCTGAGAGCGCGGCGTCGGCAAGCTTCTTCGCCTCGGTGAAGATCGCTGTATCGCCGTCGATGGGCGAGGGTACGGTGTGCTGGCGCGAGATCGTGGAGAAGTCTGCGTAACGCAGTTTGAGTTCCACGGTCCGGGCTTTCCTGCCCGACTTGCGCAGACGCATCCCGACCTTCTCCGACAACCCTAGCAGCGTGTCGTTTAGCAGCCCACGGTCAGACACGTCCTGCTCGAAAGTCATTTCGTTCGAGATGGACTTCGCCTCCGTGTCTGTGACCAGAGGTGAGTTGTCGATACCCGCCGCCCGGGCCTTCAGACTGTGCGCCGCGTGCGCCCCGACCCAGCGGCGCAACTGCTCCTCCGGACAGACGGCAAGCTGGCCCAGCGTCGTCAAGCCAAGCCTGGTCAGGGCCTCCCCGGTCTTCGGCCCCAGGCCAGGCAGCTTTCGTAACGCCATCGGCGCAAGGAACTGCCGCTCGTCGCCGGGCCGGACCAATAGCAGGCCGTCCGGCTTCGACTCGTTGGTGGCGACCTTGGCGACCAGCTTGTTAGTTGCGATGCCAATTGAGGCGACGACGCTGACCCGCTCGCGGACCCGCTGCTTGATCATGCGGGCAGCCTTCTCGGGCTCGCCGAAGAGACGCTGCGTCCCCGACATGTCGACGTAGGCCTCGTCCACACTCGTCTGTTCCACGATAGGCGAGAACTCGTCGAGGACTGCCCGGAACTTCCGGCTGGCCGCAACGTAGGCCTCAAAGTCCGGGCTGATGTAGACGGCCTGCGGGCACAGTCGCCGGGCCCGGGCCATGGGCAGCGCTGAGTGGACCCCGAACTTCCGGGCCTCGTACGATGCAGTGCTAACGACGCCCCGGGCGCCAAGT
>CAYWBD010000076.1:0-14237 GCA_964456315.1 uncultured Thermoflexus sp. | reverse complement strand
CCGGGCGCCGGCGTGGCCGCCAAACCTCGCTGCGCAGACAAGACACACCTCGTCGTAGAGTTCCCTGATCCACTCCTCACGGTTGTGCTCAAAGCGGTGCTGCGACTGGCCTCCCGCCCGGTGCCGTCCCTTGACGTACCTGCTCCCCGCTTTGGGCGACGCCAGGACCTCATCGTCGCCGACCCCGACTGCGTAGTGCCCCAACCTCAGCAACACGATCCCGACCGTACGCCGGCGGGCAAGCAGTTCCCTTAGAACGGCGACGGCGTCTCCGTCGCGGTCAAACGGGAACGGAGGCGCCACGGCGGTGAGCGCGCCGCTCACCGTGGTCAGCAGCACGAGTCCGGTGCCGGAGGTGCGCGCCGAATCGGGCAGCCAGTCCCACGCCTCGCCTGGGGTTGCGCCGGGCGCGAGAAGCTGCGCCGAGGCAAGCCCCTCCCGCCCAAACGCGTCAAGCCGCGTCAGGAGCCGCCGCCTCGGTACCAGCACCGGTTGGACGGCGGCCCGGACAGGCGTCATGCGGGGCGCTGCGTGCGCAAGGTACGGGGCGAATGGCCCCGCGCAGAGTCCGTGCACACGCTCAAGGACTCCACTGTCGCCCGTGGGCGAGGGCCGCGGAATAGTCGAGGACCGCTCCCAGGCCAGCCCCGGGCGGCAGGGCCAACTGCCCCTTTTCGATGCGCTCGCGGGGCCATGTGACTTCGGGGCGCCACTCGACTTCGAACACGGCGTGTTCCAGGGGCAACGCGCCACCAAAGGCCGCTGTCACGTGGGCGCTGGCAAGCAGCGACACAGGCCCAGATGGGCAATGTAGCGATACCGACCCCGGCCGCTGGGACTCGATGTCCTGGCCAATGTTGTACGCCTCTGCGACTCCGCCGCAGTGCTTCACGTCCGGCATGACGATATCGAGAGCCCCCGTGTCGAGGAGGCGCTTGAACACATCCAGGCTGTAGCCATGCTCGCCTCCTGCCAACGGCAGCTTCGAGGCTTCGTGTATCCGCCGCAGGTCGTCCGTGCGGGTCAGGGGGTCTACCGGCTCCTCGAACCACGCGCCGCCCGACCCGCGCAGCTGGGGCTCCAGCGCGACCGCGGACTGCAAGTCGAACCTGCTGTGGCAGTCCACGTACACCGGCCGGTCTGGTCCGACGGCCTGTTTGGCCGCCTCTACGCGCTCCAGCCCGGCCCGCGCCTCGGGGGGCAAGCCCTCAGACTTGAACGGCGCACGGCACTCATCGAATGGCGCGCATTTCAGCGCCGCGAACCCGGCGTCCGTGGCGCGCTTCGCCATCGCGGCGAACCCCTCGGGAGACCTGTCGGCGTCGGGCAGCCGTTCCACGGGACCGCTTGCCGGGAGCATGCCAGGTCGAGGACGCGGCTGCGGCAACAGGGCGCGGTTGATGTTTGCGTATAGCTTCACACGGGAGGGCTCCACGACGGGCGACTCACCGGCGCTGAGCCGGAGGAACGACCCAAGAGAAAGGCCAGCGCGCCGGGCTAGCGCGTCCGTCACTGCCGACCGGATGCCGCTCAGGGCAGTCGCCAACACGATGTCCTGCCTCAGCGACGCCGGCTCAAGGCCCAGCTTCGCGACGACATCCCCGTCAGACCCCAGCCGCTCTCCTCGCAAGCGGTTGGCGAGCCGCGCCAGCCGGGATGCGACCGCCTCTCCGTCTCTCCAGGTGACCTCTGCCAGCCCGGTAAGGCCGTCGCGGTCCCGGAGCTCAACAAACGTCCACGTAGAAGCCCGCGCCGTGACCTCGAACATCGTGATGCTCGCCGGAGCGAACCAGGCGTCTGTCGTCGTCACCGGGCACGTCCTCGACGGGCTGGATCAGCCTATGCGCGCCAGCGTACCCGACGTGCGACGCCGGAGCGCTGTCCACTATTCACGCATAGCGGAACGGCAGCGAGGCGTGTGCCGGGCCAGCCGCTAGTGGAACCTCTGACGACAGATGGCGGCACCCTGACAGAGGGCCTTGAGCTTCAGGTAGGCCTCGTCAAAGTTCATTGGGTTCTGAGTGCTGGGTGAGAAGCCACAGTCGGGGTTGAGCGTGACCCGGTCGGGTGGCAGGTACCGGAGCGCCGCCTCGACCCGCGCGACCACGGTCTCAGGGTCCTCGACGTTGGGGTCGCAGTGGTCGATTACCCCAAGGCCGAGGACCTTGTTCTTCGGGAACCTGGCGAGCACGTCGACACCGTGAGACTGGGGTGCCGAGAACTCCATCGCAAACCGTGTGACGTTGATGGCCCCCAGCGCCTCGATGATCGGCTCGTAGCCGCCGTCTGAAAACCGGGTGCGGTTGAAGTGGGCATGGCACAGGTGCATCGAGGTCGGGACATCTTTCACAGCGTCTGCCACTGCGTTGACCATCCTCACGCAGAGTGCTATTTCCTTCTCCATGTCAGCCGCGCCAATCCGCTTGCGGTGCTCGGGGTCGACGAGCATGAGGAGCCAGGGCTCATCAATCTGGATATGGTCGACTCCTGCTTCGACGAGCGCGCGCATCTCGCGCTGGAGGATCGGCACGCAGGCGTTCATGAAGTCTTCCCGAGTGGGGTAAGCCGATCTGGACAGCTCTGCGTGCCAGGTGCGCCACCCCAGGATGTAGGGGGATGGGATGGCGACGATTGTCTTCCGGGTGGTCGCCTTGGCAAGGAAGCGCGCCGCGCCGGCGGCCAGCGGGCCTTTCTGGCGCAGGGGTGCGACCACGGCGGGGTCCATGATGGTCCTGGAGACACTGGGGACGGCGTCGAGCTTGAACCCGTCCACGTGCTCACAGAACACCTTGATGTAGCTCTCCCGGCGCCACTCGCCATCTGACACATAGGTCAGCCCAGCCCGCTCCTGCATCCTGACGGCCATAGGGACGGCGGAATCGAGCAGGAGGTCGGCTTCGGGCTCGCTCAGCCTGCGGTCGCGGCGGTCCTCGATGACGTCCCTGACCCAGCGCGGCCTCGGCAGGCTGCCTACCACGTATGTCGGGAACAGAAGGTCTGTAGCCATGTGTTTGTTGCTCGGGTGCTGGTGGGGTGGTCTACGCCCTGAGTATCTCTCGCCGCCTGATGATGCGCTCGATGAGGGGCTTCATGCCCAGGTCGCGCGCTATGGTGAGGGCTTCGTCGTCTAGCTTGAGGGCCTTCTCGCGGTCATCTGCTCCCGCTGCGCCTACCTGCCCTGAGCCGCCTGCGGCGGACGAATCGGCCTGCCCTGAGCCTGCCGACTGGCTCGAAGCGCGTTCGAGAAGCATCTCGGCATAGTCCGCGCAAGTCCATGCAAGGTAGGGGCGGAACCCAGCTTTGCGCTTGATGCGCATACTCTCTTCGAAGTGGGCGGACGCGCCGTCGTAGTCGCCGAGCTTCCGGGCCAGAAACGCCGGGAAGTCTGAAATGCCATTCGTTAGGAAGCCGTACAGGCTGGACAGGGAGGAAGGACCGATTGCCACCAGTTCGTGATAGAGCTGGCTCAAGTACTCAGGGGTAGCATCGTCCCGCATAAGCGCATCGCAACATCGCACCGCGACCGCGAATGCACGTGCTGATGCGCTTCGCATGAGGGAAGGTTCAGCGGGTCCCGCGTCGATTGAGCGGTCGCCTGGACGTTGGGCGCCACTGATGTGTTCCACCTGCCACTCGATCAGCGCCAGAGGAAGAGCGGACATTCTGTCCGTATTCTTCCGAAGTCGAGCAAGCCACCTATCGCCGGCGTCGTTGTCGCCGGTCTGATATTCCACGATCGTCCGCAGGCTCTGAGTCCGGAAATCGTCTTCCCAGTAGCCCAGCGAGATGTCGCTGAAACGCCGGGCCTCATCCCACTCGCCCCTTAATTCTGCGAGGCCTGCCGCGACCATGTGGACGCTTGAAAGCCGTTCGCGGTCTTGCGCACGGCTGGCCGCAGCTATCGCCGCATCCCGGTACGCCCGGCTCTGTTCGGCGTTGCCCTCAAGGGCTGACCCCGAGGCCAGTACGTAGTACGAAAACGAGGCTTCCAGCGGGTCGTCTATCGTCTTCGTCAGCTCAACAACCCTGAGGGCATGCCGGAACTCGGCATCCGGCTTGAGGTTGTGCAGGTTCACGTGGGCGCCTGCGGCGTGAGCCTGAAGCTCCAGATATCGGTCCTTGTGAAGCTGCGCTATTTCCAGCGCGCGGTTGATCTCGGCATTGCCCCGTGCGTAGTCGCCCTGAAACACCCCCACAGCCCGGCTGTGGCGCACGAGGATGAGGCCCGCGCTGACCGAGTCGATGGGCAAGAGCTGCAGGGCCCGTTCCTGCAGCGGTGCCATGCCGACGATGCCCTCAGCCGAGACGAACTTCTGCTGGGCGATGACCGCCGCCCGGGCGAAGTCCCCAGCGCCAACGTAATAGTCAAATGCGGTGCGAAGGTCCGCCAGGGACGCTTCGGTGTTTCGCAACGCCGCGTTCGCTGCCGCCGCTCCCGCCGTGAGGGCAGCGCGCGCGGCGTCCATGGGGCCGCTTCCCAGGGCCACAAGCGCGCGCCGGAACATGAGGAGCGCCTCCTCGTGTGCAAATGAGGCAAGCGCCCGCTCTCCTGCGATGCGCGAATAGAAGACAAACTTCTCCGTGCCCAGCACCGTCTCCGCCTCGGCGAAGTGGCCGGCGAGCTCGACGGCGCGCTCTTCGAGGCGGTCCTTGTAGAGGTCTTCGAGCACGAGCGCGATGCGCGCGTGCAGGCGCACTTTGCGGGTGGTCGAGATCTCCCCGGCCAGCGTCTCCTGGATGAGGGCGTGCGTGAACATGTAGCGCCCGGGGCCGCTCGGCAGCTCTTCGATGATCCGCGCTGACAGCGCTTCTTCCAGGACATCGAGCAGCCGGTCTTCAGACATGCGCTCCTCGATGGGTAGGGGCGGCAGGACGATGGGTTTGGCGCTTGCTGCGCCCTCGCCAACAGGCGCTGCGCCCGGGCTTCGACCCTCACCCGCGCCCACCTCCGGTGGGCTCCCGTCTCCCTCCCAGGGAGAGGGGATGGCGGGACGGGACCCTTCGACACGCTCAGGGCTAACGGGCAGCCCCGTCAGCGGCGCGCTGCCGTAAAGTTGCGCCAGCGCCGCCAGTACGAATCGGCGGCCTATGATCGACGCCGTGGTCAGCACGTCGTTGCACCGCGGCGACAGCCTGTCCAGGCGCTTGCCGATGACGTCCCGCACGCCTTCGGGGATGGGCATCGTCCAGGACTCGCGCTTTGCCCCCTCTCCCCTTGCGGGAGAGGGTTGGGGTGAGGGGCTGACTCCGGCGGCAAGTTTGCCTCCCGGACGGGGCCCTTCGACAAGCTCAGGGCGAGCGGAACGGGATTTTGCTTCGCGTTCACCCTCACCCCTACCCTCTCCCGTCGAGGGAGAGGGCGTGAGGTGCTCACGGGTCAACGCGCCTTCCTGCACGAGCCAGCGGACGACCTCTGTGACGAAAAGCGGGTTGCCCTCGGTCTGGGTGTGCACGGCTTCGACCAGGCCGGAGGGCGGCTTCAGGCCCGCCGCAAGCTCGATGAAGCGGCCTATGTCGTGTGCCTGCAGGCCACGCAGCAGAACCTTTTCGAAGAGCCGCTCCTTGCTCAGGTCGCCCAACGTGACGGCCAGCGGGTGCTTCCTGTTCAGCTCCATGTCCCGGTACGTCCCGACCAGCAGCACTCTCGCGTTGGCGATCTCCCTTGCCACGAACTCGAGCAGCAAGAGCGATGGCTTGTCTGACCAGTGCAGGTCGTCCAGGATCAGGACAAGGGGCTGCGACTGCGACGCCGTCTTCAGGAAGGTAGCGATGGAGTCGAAGAGGCGGAACCGCGCCGACTCTGGACTGTCGAGCTGGGGAGGCGGCTGCAGGTTGGGGATGCGCTCCTTGACGTCCGACACCACCTCTGCGATGACCGAGGCGGTGCTGCCCATCTCGCGCTTGAGGTCCTCGGCGGGCCGCTCCCGGACGTACTGCCTTATCGCCTGCACCCACGGCCAGTAGGGCGGGGCGCCACCGCCGTCATAGCAGCGGCCCCATAACACCTGCGCCCGACGCAGGCCGGCATATGTCTGCAGCTCCTGCGCCGTCCTGGTCTTGCCGATGCCCGGCTCGCCGACTAGCGTGACCATGCGCCCGTGGCCTGAGAGCGCCTCTTCGAGCGCGCCCTTAAGCTGATTCATTTCCTTCTGTCTGCCGACAAAGACGCCTGAGGCCATGGAGTCCAGTGAGCGGGCCGTGCCCTGGGGTTCTCGAAGGGCCGTATCACCCTCACCCTGACCCTCTCCCATCGAGGGAGAGGGGACTCCGTGGCGGCCCGCACCCTGGCCTGCTTGCCCCGAGCGTAGTCGAGGGGCCCCGTCCCCGGAACGGGGTCCTTGGACCCGTTCGCCGGGATCAGGGGACCCAAGCTCAGGACGAGCGGACATCACCCCCTCTCCCCTTGCGGGAGAGGGCTGGGGTGAGCGGTAAAGTTCCACCCCTTCAAGAGCCCTCAGCACGTCCTGGGCCGACTCGGGCCTCTGCTTCGGGTCCTTGGCGAGCAGGCGCATGATCAGCGCGTCGAGGGGCCGCGGGCAGTCGGCCCGGTGCCACGTCGGGGCCACAGGCGGCGTGTTGATGTGCTGCCCGATGATGGCGATGTCGTCGTCGCCAAGGAACGGCGGCCTGCCAGTCACCATCTCGTAGAGCATTGCGCCCAGAGAGTAGAGGTCTGCTCTGGGCGTGACCTCGCCGCCCATGGCCTGCTCGGGAGGCATGTAGGCCACCGTCCCGACCATCATCCCTTCACGGGTCAGGCGGGACTTGTCCGTGGCGACCGCCAGCCCGAAGTCGCCGATGCGCGCCACTGCGCGCCCTGAGCCTGTCGACGCGTCCGTAAGCCACACGTTCCCCGGCTTCAGGTCACGGTGGACGATGCCCTTCGAGTGCGCGAAGACCAGGCCCTCGCACACGTCCTGCGTAATCTGTAGCGCCCTCTCAAGTGGCATCCTGTTGCCGGGCGCCTTCTCGATGACCCCTTCGACATCACCGCCCGTCATGAGCGGCAGGACCATGAAAGGCTGGCTGGCCCCGGTGGCAGGGTCTTTCTCCTGGCCGAGGTCGAAGATGGGGACGATGTTGGGGTGGTCGCCCAGCCGGCCCATCGCCTGGGCCTCACGGGTCACCCTTGTCCTCGACGCCTCGTCCAGGCCCTCTGTCCCTTCGGTCCCGCTCGGGGCAAGCTTTATCAGCGCAAAGGCCACGTCCCGGTCCAGGACGGTGTCGTGGGCCAGGTAGACCTTCTTCTTGCCGCCCTCGCCCAGGAACTTCTTGACTACGTAGCGGCCTGAGGAGAACGACGTGGGCAGAAACCCGACTTTGGCGCCGGGGACAGTTCTTGAGGTCTGCGGGACAGCGATTTCGCGTGCGCCCGCGGCCTGACCGGGCGAGGCGGGCAGCGTTGCAGCTGCCAGATAGGCTTTGGCGTCCGAGTTTGCCGGGTCCAGCCTCAAAGCCGCCTCGGCCCGGACGCGGGCAACGTCCCATTTCCCCTCGGCGAGGGCTGATTCGGCCTCGTCCAGCAGGCGGTCGATCTGACGTTGGACTCGCTCGCTCGGCATGATGGCGAGATGTTACTACCGCTGTTTGACTGTGTATGACCCGTCGGCATCGGCATGCTTCACACCGGCCGTGGCAGTCGCTGCGGCGCGCGCATGATTACTGGTATCGTCTCGGGGCAGGCTGGCCTGGCTGGAGGCGCGGCTGCACGGGCCCGAAACGGGCAAGGCGAAGGCGACTGAGGGTAGTTGACGTGACGATGGGCAGCGGGGGAGACCTTGAATCCACGGTGACGCGGGTCATTGCCTCCGGCCGCGTAGGGACGCCCTGCGCAGTTCGCTGGCTGGTGCGGCACAGCGGGGGAGCGCCAGACGCCCGCCGGGCTTTGGAGAGCGCAGAGCGCTCATGCACGTCGTGGTTCGGCGCGCCGCCTTCGAGCCGACACGAGGCAGGCAGCGCGGCGTCGGGGCACATGGTCGCCACGCTGAGCTGGGCCGGCGGACAGACGGCCGTGCTCACAGCTACGCCGGGCAACGGGCAGCTTGCCGACGACCTGGTGGTCCTCGGGTCGAGGGGCGCGCTCTACTACGAGACGCCCGCGCACGTGCCGGCCCGGCTGCCTCCGAAGGCCGCGGCCGTCCGGCCAGCAGCCCGGCAGAGGACACGCTGATGGCCAAACACGGAGTGCTGCTGATCGGCGGCAACCGGACGCACCTGGAGGGCTACGGCCGCTCCTTTGCGGCAGATCCGCGCTGCAAGGTGGTCGCCGTCGCTGATGAGGCCGGCCTGCCCGACTACCGGGAAGGCCTGAACCG
This sequence comes from uncultured Thermoflexus sp., assembly GCA_964456315.1. GTDB lineage: Bacteria > Chloroflexota > Dehalococcoidia > Lucifugimonadales > Lucifugimonadaceae > SHXW01. The sequence goes on along the minus strand of CAYWBD010000076.1, from coordinate 5,922 downwards.
GCTCCTGGCCTCTGAGATGGGCGTGCCGTACATCTCCGGGCTGGCGGCCGCGCTGAAGCGGGACGACGTGGACATCGTCTGCGTGTGTGCGGACGTTGAGAGGCGGGGCCGGGTCGCTGCAATGTGCGCGCAGGCCGGGAAGCACGTCTACCTGGACAAGCCGCTCGCCGGGTCTGTGCGGGACGCCCACCGGATAGCAGACGCCGTGGAGAAAGCGGGCGTCCGTTCGCAGATGTTCTGCAACATCCACGGCCCGTGGGAGCAGGCCGCGAAGGCCGCGGTTGGGGAAGGCCGAGCTGGCAAGCTGCTCGGCGTCCACACTGACATGCTCATGGCGAAGGGTAAGCCCGGCACCGCCCCGGCAGGCCTGGTGCGCAAAGAGTCGGCGAGGGCTGAGAAGTTCACGTTTGTCGAGGCCAAGCGGGAGCTCCTCGATATGGGCGTGTACTCGGTCTCGACCGCGCTGTGGCTGGCCGGCGGACGGGCGAAGTCGGTCTACGCCACGACCAGCAACTACTTCTTCGGCGAGCACGCCAGGCTCAACGTGGAGGACTTTGGCACAATCACCATGGAGCTCGACAACGGCATCGTCGCCACGGCCACGGGGGGGCGCATTGGCTGGACCAGCCACCCCCGCGCTGGCGTGCGGCGCGTGACCCTGGCGGGGACCGACGGCGCCCTGACGTTCACCGACTCCGACCCACACGTGACCGTCTTTAGCGATGAACCGCCGTTCGAGATGCCGTCCACACACCCGTTCGACCCGATGGCGATGTGGTCGTCGACCATGCGCGAGACAAAACCCCGTCCGAAGGCGCAGTGGGTCCCGTTTGAGGAGTTCACTCAAGAGGCCGACATCTCGGCGTTCCTCGACTGCCTGGACCGGGACGAGGAGCCGGAGATGAACGCCCGGGCCTCTGTCCACCACATCGAAGTCATCCTGGCGGCGTATGAGTCTGCCGCGAAGGGGAAGCCGGTGGAAATCGGGCGGGAGGCTTGAGCCGGCAGGACACCTCCGGGGCCGCCCTGTCGAGCCAGGTCGCCATCGTCAGCGGCGGGTCCCGGAACATGGGCCGGCACATCTGCCTGGCACTGGCACGAGCTGGGGCGGACATCGGCATCTTGGACCTGCCTGTCCGCCGCCCTGACGCGCAGGCAGTCTGCGCAGAGGTCACGGCGCTCGGCCAGCGAGCAGCGTTCGTCCCGCTGGACATCCGGGACGCGGCCGCCATCCCTGCCGCCGTCGCAGCGGTCGCCAGGCAGCTCGGCAGCCCCACGGTCCTGGTCAACAACGCAGGCAAGACGGACGACCAGCCCGCGGCGTTCCTCGACTACCCTGCGGCTGCGTTGGACGAACACTACGAGGTGGTGCTGCGGGGCACGTTCATGTTGTCGCAGGCGGTCGCCCGCCAGATGGTCGCGGCCCAGACGCGCGGGTCCATCATCCACATCGCCTCGCGTGCTGGCGTGCAGGCCCAGCCGAACGCTCCGGCATACGGCGCGGTGAAAGCGTCGGTCGCGCACCTCAGGCGCATCATGGCCCTCGAGCTCGCACAGCACAGGATCAGGGTCAACGTAGTCGCTCCCGGCCCGGTCCTTCCCGATGTCCCGCGCCGGCTCGGAGAGCGAACCTCGGCCTCGCTGGGCGATGCCACCGGCATACCCGGATATCGCCCGTTCCCGCTTGGCCGCCTGCTTACCTACGACGACATCGCCAGCGCTGTGGTCTTCCTCGCCTCTCCGGCGTCAGCGATGGTCACCGGACAGACGCTAGTCATAGACGGCGGCCTCGGCCTCTTCGGGCCATAGGGCGGACTGGGCCAGTACGGTTCGCATTGAGCTTGCGGCAAAGAGGCCACTCCTTGCCCAACCGTACTTCCACTGCGGCACGCCTAACATCTTTCCCAGAGGCATTTTGGGGGGAACATCTCAGCCGCCGAACTTTTTCTGCGGAGCGCGTTTCGTCGCGCTGTCACCAGAGTTTACGATTCGCCATCGAAAGCAATTGATGAAGGAGCGGAACCGATAATTAACCCCCATTCTGTTGACAAAAATGCACACATGTATAGTTGACGCCGGTCGGGCGATGAAGTAGCAATTATGTTGGGGCAGACCGCCCCTGCTGACTATGGCGCGGGGCGGCCTGCCATTGGCGACCAGGCAGCGAGTGCGGCGGCTTTCATTAGGCCGACCGTGAGGTTCTCCTCTGAGACGCCGCTTGGTCTCGACGAGCGGCCAACCAACCATACTGGCACATGCGCGGGTGCGAACCGTGTGGCGAGTTGGCCGCTATGTAAAACCCGCTGTGGAGTCGACTCCCCCTCGATCCGTTGTTTTTCCACATTATCTCACACACATATACACATACATAGTGTGATTTATCACACGATGTCCCACATTTTGTCAAATCGCACTTTGGCATTGGCTGGGAAGCAGCCACCGGGGGATTCTTCCGATCGTACAGGGGGCCTGGCGACCATCGGTCGCACGACTCGGTAACCCATGGATTTGAAATCAGCCGCCATCTCTTCAAAGCTGCCGCAGTCTGGGGTCCAGGCGGTCTCGGAGCCAGTCGCCCATGAAGTTCAGCGCCAGCACGGTCAGGAAGATCGCCGAGCCCGGGAAGAACGCCACCCACCACGCCGTCGTCAGGTAGTTCCGGCCCTCGGCCACCATCACGCCCCAGGCGGCAGTCGGCGGGGGGATGCCTGCGCCCAAAAAACTCAGCGTGGCCTCGGTCAAGATCAGCGACCCGACCTGGAGCGTCGCGACCACGGTCACCGTGCTGGTCACTCCGGGGGCGATGTGCCGGGTGAGGATCCGCAGCGACGACGCGCCCGAGATCCGCGCCAGCGCCACATAGTCGGCCTCCCGGAGCACGAGCGCCTGGGCACGGACCTGCCGTGCGAACACGGGCCACGTGGCGAAGGCCAGGATGCCGAGGATCACGCCCAGGCTCTGCCCGAAGACGATCGCCACGATCAGCGCCACCAGAATGAACGGCACCGCCCTCGAGACATCCGCGGCACGCATGATCAGCTCGTCGGCGATGCCCCCAAAGTATCCGGACACCAGCCCGAGTGTCGCGCCTATGGCCAGCCCGACGAAGATGGCGACCGCGGCGACCAGTAGCGACACGCGTGCGCCGTAGATCACCCTGCTCAGGAGGTCGCGCCCCAGCGGGTCCCCTCCCAACAGGTGCTCCGCCGAGCCGCCCTCTAGCCACACCGGCGGCGCGTTGCGCAGTTGCAGGTCCGATTGGGTTGGACTGTGCGGGGCGATGAGCGGGGCGAATATGCCCCCGACGATAAGGGCGATGAGGATCAGCGCGGGCATGATCGGCCAGCGCCGCAGCGCATGCAGCACGGAAGCGGTGCGCGTACGTGCCGCCGGTTGCGGCGCGGTCGCTGTGACTGTTGGGGCTGTCATCGCGTCAGCGCAGCCTGATACGCGGGTCGACGACCGCATAGCTGATGTCGACGAGCAGGTTCGCGAGCACGTAGATCAGCGTGAACACGAGTGTCACGCCTGTGATCACCGGGAAGTCGTTGGTCGCCACCGCGTTCACGGCGAGGCGGCCGAGGCCGGGCCAGGCGAACACTGTCTCAGTCACGACGGTCCCCGCCAGGAACGCCGCCAGCAGGAGCCCGGCATTGGTCAGGGGCGCGATCGCGGCGTTGCGGAAGGCGTGCTTCCAGACGATCGTGCGTGTCGCAACGCCCTTGGACCGAGCGAACTTGACGTACTCCGAGTCCAGGACCTCCAGCATCGCTGACCTCGTCAGGCGCAGGTTGCTGGCCAGGTTCAGCAACGCCAGCGTCGCGGCAGGCATGATGAGGTTGGTGAAGCCCTCCCTGGTCCCGGCAGGCAGAATCCTGAACTGCACTGAAAAGATCAGGATCAGCGTGAGTCCCAGCCAGAACGGCGGCATCGCCTGGCCGACCAGCGCAAGCCCGCGCGCCAGGTAGTCCCAGACCGTCGCCCGCTTGACCGCCGACAGCACGCCCAGCGGCACGCCTATGAATACGGAGAGCAGCCAGCCGCTGAGCGCCAGCTCGGCCGTCGGACGGACGCGCTCCGCGATCAGGTCTGCGGTCGGCCGGGACTCGTTGATCGAGTCCCCGAGGTCGCCCCGGGCAGCCCTGCCAAGCCAGATCAGGTACTGGACGATGATGGGGCGGTCCAGCCCGAATTTTTTGCCCCAGGCGTCCCAGTTTTCCGGGGTGGTGTGTTCCGACAGGAAGAGCAGGCGCGGGTCCCCCTGCAGCCGGGCAATGCCGAACACCAGCGCCGTAGCGGCGATGAGCGACACCGTTGCCGCGAGAAGCCTTCTGAGGAGGAACTGGCTCATACGTGACTGTCCGGGCCCCGTGGGGGAGGGGCTGCAGGCTGCAGCCAGGCGCGGTCCTCTTGCCCAGACGGCAGATCGCCGCGCCAAACACGAGGGCCGAGGGGATGTTACCTGTCCCCTCGGCCCTGTTCCGTCTTTTGGAGTCAGCCGGCACACCTTCGCCCGGCCCGGCCCGTCCTTACCGGACGGGCTCTGCCAGCTCAAAGCTGTTCGGCGCGCCGGGCTCGATCTTCGGGTACATCACCCAGCCCTTAACTTTGCTGTTGTTCTGCACGAACAGCCCCGGCATGTCTGCGACAGCGACAAAGGGCATCCACTCCCGCAGCCAGTCTGAGCGCTCCCTGTAGATCGCCACCTGCTCGGCCCGGGTGCCCTTCTGCGCGTTCAGCCAGCGGTTGTAGTAGTCACCCAGGGCAGGTATCTCAACGCCGCCGTTCCAGCCAGCGTGGTTGATGTAACGAGCGCTGGTCAGGTGGGCGTTGTTGTAGCGGACGCCATCGCCGCCCATGAACCACATCCACGGCTCGTTCTGCTTCTTCTCCATGAGGTTGGGTCTGCCGGCCGTGTAAGCGAGCAGCTGGATTTTCGGCTTGAGGCCGATGTTCTCCCACATGGCGGCGACGGCCTGGGACAGCTCGACGTCCACGCTCGGGAAGTCAGACGGGATCCAGAAGTTGAACTCGAAGCCGTTCGGGTACCCGGCATCCTTGAGCAGGGCCTTGGCGGCCACGATGTCAAACGGGACGTTCCACTTGTTGTCCCAGTCCGGCGAGTCAAGCGGGATGCCGGGTATGTAGGCGACCCGGCCGAGGCCTCCCAGGATGGCGTCGTTGGCGGTCTTGCGGTCGATGGCCATCGCCATGGCCAGCCGCACCTTGCGGGCCCGCTCGTGCTGGGCGGGGTCACGCGGGTTGCCGATCCACGGGTGCTGGGCGTCCGGGTTGAAGCCCGGCCGGGCCTGGACAGCCTCGCCCCTGAGCTTGTCCGTGGCCGGGTCGTACCAGTAGTTGCCGCCCATGAACGCCGCGGCGGTGTTGAACTGCCGCAGCGAGTCGTTCGACGTGATGTTGCCGCTGACGACCGTCTTCACCGTCTTTAGAGACAACTGGGCGATATCGGCCTGCCCGGACTTGATCATTGCCGTCCGGGTTGCCTCCTCGGGCACCTCCAGGATGGTCAGGGTCTGGAACCCTGGCACGATGCGCCAGTGGTCCTTTACGGCCTCGGCGGTAAGGCGGTTGCCGGCCGTCCACTCTTTCACTGCGAACGGGCCTGTGGCAGTCATGTTGGTGACCGCCTTCTCTTTGCCGACCGTGTCGTAGATCTTCTTGCTCAGGACGCAGTGGCTGGAGCCGCCCGCGCCGTTGATGAACTGCCAGGCGAAGGGGTCAGTCTCGGGCGAGTCAAATGGGGCTTTGACGGTGTTCGCGTCCACGGCCGACCACGGGTTCCACGTGGTGAACAGGGCCGCGCCGCCTCCGGCGATGGAGTCCTTGTTGTCCGCGCCGGCCTCGTTGTAGCTGAACGCCACGTCAGTGGCGGTAACCTCGTCGCTGCTGCCGTGGAACTTG